>WHSX01000154.1 GCA_009379865.1 Candidatus Nitrosocosmicus sp. | reverse complement strand
ATCTTTTTACAGATTATCATAACAAGGAGACTATTTACCTTAAGTGAACAGAGCCTTTATGAACCATGTACCTCTTTTTTATTCAGGAGGTCATTCACAAAGTCAAACATTGATTTTGTTATTGGTAAATTAGTGTGTTTTTCAATCCAATTCCAGTCCCCTATTGGATTAATTTCGAGAAAAAGTAATTCTCCATTTTTACCCTGAACGAAATCTATGCTTGAAACTAGTAATCCTAATTTTCTATTGAGTTTAATACATAGCTTTTCAATTTTTTTGTCGAGGCTAATTTCAGAAAATATTAACTCTTTTTCCTTTATCTTGTGCAAATCAGAAAAATTGCGCTTTTCTTTAGTTGTTGAAATTCTACATGAAAATGTCTTGTCATTTATCACAGTTACCCGGATTTCTGAATCATTCTCTATTTTCTTTTGAAAGATTACTGGTGCATAGGTTAACTCGTTGAATTTTGATAAATGACTGGTTTCAATGTTATTGGTTAGGAATCTATATGATTTTTGGTTTAAAAAAATCTCGTGATGATGAAGTACCTTGACGATAGTAGATTTAGGAAACCTCTTAAAAAACTTTTTGGCTGCCTCCATTTCATTGGTTATTAATGTCTCCGGAATGCTAAAACCGAGCCGTTGCGCCGACAGTAGCTGATTCAATCTATTTTCAGACTCCAAAGTTCTTTGTGGATTATTTATCCAAATAGCGTCTAGAGCTATTGGCAGACAGTTAAAGGCTTGATACCATTGTTGGGCGAGATACATTTGATATACGCCTCCCGAATAATAATTCAAAAATTTTGGATCAAAATATCTAAATAATATTATCTTAATTTCATCAATATTGAATTTTCTTTTTCCCAAGTGTAGCATGGAGTCATTGAATTTTCCGATCTTGAATTCAAAATGAAAATTTAGAGGTATATCCTCTTCTGTTATTTTTACATAGTCAATTCCATTTTTAAGGCATTGGATGCCTAGCAAATCCGATTCTATGTCCATTTTCTTAGTTAATATCAATACTTTCGGACTAGTGCTTGAGTTTCCTTTTTTGGAAATATTTAGCCGTCCAATTAATTCTAAGGGATTTGTGTTATTCATGAGGATTCTTTTATAGTTTAATTTTTCTATAAAATTAAAAACAAAAGGCTGATTAGACACACTTACGTTAATTTCAACAATATAAAAATTTTATCTCCTTTTTTCTGGTGATAAAGTCAACGAGATAAGTTTATTTAATTATTGGACGTATAAAATTATATAACAATCGTCAATGATTCTAATCCGCAATCAGGAAAACCTGAAACGGTACTTATTTGTTACTTGTGTGGAAAACACATTAAAAATAATGATGATCTGTTCATTAAGAAAATTAGTAAAGGGGATGAAAGGTTTCATCACAAGCATTGTTATACCTTTTATAATCGACTTGTCTCTGTTTACGGAAAAGATTTTTCGCAGATGGGTCTGGATGAAATTAATTGGGGAGCTAGATCAGGCAACCTTGTTCAAGTGTCTTTGTTTGATATTAAAAGAACAAAATTCAGTAGTTCAGAAGTTGTTTCAGACTTTTCGATGTTTAAGCGGAGACTACTAGATGAAGTTTTTGAAACTAAAGTCGAATTACAGATGGTATGTTCTAGTACTAGTATGTTTGACCAGTTTTTTGAACCATTGGAAGGGTTGTTCATACGCATTAGAAAAAACGATAACTATGCACCAAAGATAAGATTGTTATTTCCTAAAAGCACGAAGGTATCTTCATTCTTGGAAAAATCAAATATTTCTCAGCTTCCTTCTGTCGAGATACAGTATATACACGAAGATGAGTTTCAATACTTCATTGCTGGAGTAGACAAATCTATATCTCTTTTTTCTGAAATGAAGAGTAACTTTGAGATAGGAACCAATGACGCGTTTTTCAATGTGATTTCTTTAAAGGATTCTGTAATTTGGCATAACTCAGCTATTTTTGAAAGTCTTTGGAAGCAGTCTATACTAGAAAATAGAGTGCTAGATCTATCTAATGATTTGGCTAAGAATAATATTTCAAATCATAACTTTGTTCGAATTCTTGCTCATGAATTAAAAAATCCTATTCAACCAATTCTTGGTTTTTCAGATATGATTCAAAATAATAAGAGACTAAATTCTGATCAAAAAAATGAACTGTTAAAAATTATTTCTCGAAATGCTAGAAAATTGGATATCTTGACAAATAACATACTTGATTATGCCCGAATGGAAAATAATATTTTTAATTTGAACCTTGAACTCTTTGATATCGTCCAGGTCAGCGAGGAATTAGTAAGTGATTACACTATTCAAATAAACAAGAAGAACATCAAGCTGGACTTGCATACTTCATCCAAAAAAATTATAATAAATGCTGACAAAATACGAATAATTGAAGTGCTTGACAATTTGTTAAGCAACTCAATCAAGTTTACTGAGAAAGGGCAAATCGTAATCGCTATCCAGGAAAAATCTCATCACGTAGTAATCACAGTTACGGATACTGGATCCGGTATAGATGAAGAAGATCATAAAAAATTATTTTCCAAATTCTATACTACGGATAAACTTGGAACGGGACTGGGACTATACATCTCACGAATAATAGTAGAAAAGCATTTGGGCAGGATTGAAGGTACAAATAACGAGAATGGGGTTGGAAGTACTTTTACAATTGAATTACCCGTAAAATAGTTTGTTGCTCTATCTTAAATTTATAATTTAGCCACAACTACAGTTATGTTTCAAAAAGTTTTTTAAATGAACTTTTAAAGTACATTGAGTGGGTAAATGTATATCCTTTCATTCTTACAAAGGCGGTACTGGCAAGACCACATTAGCAGCCAATTTTTCTTATCTCTTGGCTTCAAAGGGTTACAAAGTTTATCTATTGGATCTTGATTTTTATGCTCCTAGCCTATACTCCTATTTTAATTTCGAACCACAGTTTTGGATTAATGATTATTTAAGAAATAAAGCAGATTTGGATGATATCATGATCGACTCCCGTTCTCTAATCGATTTCAAATTCGAGGGGAATTTGTCAGTAGGGTTTTCTAAAGGCGGAAAAGAGGACATATATCAACTCGAAGGTAGTCTGCTCAATGATAAAGAACAACAAGTGCGACAGTTCAGAAATTTTATTGCTATGCGAGAAGACCTATTAGTCAATAAGGAAGCCGATTTTATAGTAATGGATACGAGTCCTGGTATTAGGTATTGGTCAATCAATTCTATAGTGATTTCTGATATAGTCTTGCTAACGTTAAAAATGGGTGATTTAGACTTGAGAGGAACAATTAAAATGATTAAAGAAATTTACTCCTCTCTAATCGAGCATGGTTCGGTTTGCAAATTGTTATTGAATAGGGTTGCTGGATATTGTGTGCCTCATTCAGACCTTGACTCCGTCAATAAGAATATCATGAGTGGTGATTCAGTCTATAAGAATAAGATTGACCGTGAATTAGAAAAGATCGTAAACGGATTAGTTAAAGTAGATACAATGCTAGAGATTCCGTGTTACTGTGACATCCAATTTAAGGAAAAGGAATTTTTGACTATACATGAATTTCCAGAGCATCCATTTACGACAAAGATAAAAGATCTGGTTAATCAAGTTGAAAATTTAGACTAGATTTTATTTTTTGTTACCTTTGTTGAAAATACTAATTGCTTCGTCCAAATAACTTTTCAGATCTTCCTCTGTTTCCATGGTTTCTGATTCACTGCTCTGATGAATTTCTTCAGAATATTTCTTAGTCATTGCTAATACCTTTTCCTTCATATTATCGATCATCTGAGATTGAGCTAGATTTCCCATGATTTCTAATTCTTTATATGTTGAATTCTTGATGTATTTTCTAACACGAATGTCGTTTGATATGGCAATTATTGAATAGTATACCCCTACATAGAATAAGAGGGAGGCAAATGGGAGAAATATTATGCTTGGAATACCAAAGGGGGGAAAACTTGCGCCCACGATAGTTGCATTGGCTGTGATAAAGAATAAAATGATGCCGTAAGATGCCATAATCAAGTAATTTTCTACTTTTGGAGACATTTTTAGCAAATTTGCAACTGACTTGAATCCTATACCATAAAGTATTCCACACAATGCAGTTGAAAATATTAGCATAAAAACCTGAAGCATGAAGACAATGCTCTCATCAAAGTTCATAGCCTCAGTTAGTGAATAAAATTCGTCATAATGGTAAATGAATACAAAGAAGAATAATACTGGAGGAAGGGTAATCAATGCGAAGAACTTGGTTTTTCCAATCTTCTTGATTTGATAGTGTAATAGAAAATAATTACAAATCCAAAGTAACGCGAAATAGGCCATCATTGAATATGATTGGATGGCTATTACACTCTGTTTAAAAACGCAATAGAGGCTATCGTTGTTGCAATCAAAATTGAAAATAACTGGTGTGGATGGAGTTATTTCAAGAGGCTTTTCAGAGAGTGTACTCGTGAATAGGAAGATGGAGACCAAATTATTGATAAAAATAAGAAATATGGATATTCCGAACAAGAGTGAAAATTTATTCTTACTTTCTTTATACCAGGAAAGTAATTTGGAACTAACTAAAAGACTCAAAACTATACTGAAGCCATAACTAAATATCGTTATTAAGGTTAAATTTATTGTATAATATTTGCTCTCGCTAATTATGTCAAACAGTAAAATCGCTGATAGAACATAAAGGATTAATTGCATTATTCTTAAAAGCCTTTTGTATTTGCTAAAAATCGATTCTCTCTTGTTTACTATTGTCAAAATTTTGTTAATCACTATGAAGCTACCTAATAGGCTCACAGCAAAAACCAAAGCAAAAAGGACACTCCCTGTTGTTGATTGGATAAAACCGATTGCTACGTCTGATATTGAACTTAAATAATAATCTACAAACAATAACAAAATAAAGATTGAAATCGAAAGCGTAATTACTTTTGAATTGTTGGTTATAGATCTGAGACCATAGGATGTCTTCAATAAATAGGCATGTTTGAATCTCATATTTGAATATTTAATTAATTGAACATATTCTTTCGAAATTTACAAGAATACAAATTCTTAATCTATCATGAGTTATTCTTCATCAAATTTTTATATCTAATTGGCTTATTTATTAAACACTTCTAAATCCTTGCACATATGATTATTCTCTAACCGGATACCATGTATTGATTTCTTGGACGAGTATTATAAACAATAGGTATCAAAACATTTCAATCCAGGTTATATCGATCGATTGGAATGGATTCATAACTACGCATATACTAAAAGGATTTAGATTCTTCTGTTACGAGATTAGAGTGCAGAATTCAGTAACCAATTTACGACTATCGTTTACGAATCAATCTTAATATATAGAAATGGTCGCATTCTGAAGTTATAGTCTGAAATATGATCTATGTATGCATGCAAAAGAGTCTATTATAAGTACACTATCAAAATATTAAAAGGTCAATATAAGCAGTGCCATATACCCCCAACAACTTCAGGTAGATTCGGTAGCAATCATTCCTATCTACTAAGGGTTCTGACGTATTTGATAAATTCTGCAAATTTGCCGATTTGTAAACTCTACCACATATTATACATTTATTATCGTTCATTACATTTACATCGTTCCTTTCCATGACTTGAGTATGAACTATTTATTTGACAAGGTTTAATCACTAATCAAAGTCAATAATTTTATCTTGACTTTAAAGGATAAAATCCGTAGCCGGATCTATTATATTTGCTTGCAAACTTGTTAATTTCTTCTAATTGTTCGTTTGTAAGCCCATTTGCTTGGATTTCATACGGTCTATTTTCAATTTGAGCTTCTAAAATATTACCAATTTCTTTTGTAATTTTATTCATACACTATATAAGCATCTATAAACTTTATGGGTTGTCATTATAGTAACAGTGTTCAATCCTCTTTCAACGATCCTAATAAGGTTTGAACATTCAACAATGATTTGAAGAATTCAAAATAGTTTGTATAAACCATTTTGGTGTTCATTCGCAAACTATTATATTAACGAATATTATACCAACGAATACTATTTATTTAAACTTTTGATGCGCTATCGATACTATTGCCAAGAGGACACCGGTCCTACTGTGTTACCCAAATGTGAATCAAAATTTATATTCCAATCATTTAGTAATTAATTTTAAGCTCAGAGACTACTTTGGAAGCAATGTTGGTGAATCTCTGATAATTTGTTATCATATAAACATAGGAAGAGGCAGACATTTGATACATGGGATTAACGGAATACGTTATTATCAATATGATCAAACCCAGTTCTTTATTTTATTGTCTTTAATAAAAGAACGATGTTTGTTCAAATTTAAAAGACACTTTTAATTTTAATAGAAAATTACTTTCTCCATTAAATATGTTTTAATAGCCTTGTAATATTAAATTTTTATTGGTTTTTTTAAAAATATTTCCATACATTTAAGGGAATTTAGTTTCTGTAGACCAATTATTCGCTGTCTAGTCAAAACCGCACATTTAACAGGTTCGAGTCTGCTGTCAAATCATGCGTATTATAACTAATTAGAGAGGTGTTATTTGGTTGTATGAATTCTAAACTTTATTGTAAATTAATATGAGTTTTATATTATACGAGGAATTCTTTTGATTGTCTTGGTGATTTACTATAATGGTTAAATAAATGATGGAGGTAATATGAATTGACAATATTTGGATGGAAATTATGAAATTAACAATATCCCTAGAGGTAAGATAAGGGATTATAATAATGCTGATTCGAATACCGATAATAATGATGCGGATATCGATAATACTGCCAATGACAGTGGCGAAAATTCTCAAAAGGACGACTCTCTTGAAAATTTAGATCCTTCCTTGCGAAATTCTATCGATGACATTACTGCTATTTTAAACGCTAAGATCAGAAACTCTGATATCTCTACAAAACACAAGGAGTCGATAAAAACCCAAATAGAAGTATTGACAAATTTAATTAAATCAATACCGTTCAAGGCTAGCAATACTTCTACCAAAGATGGTTCTAGCCTTTCCAACCCTGATGAAAAAAAAACCATCCCTTCTCTTGATCAGAACAATGAGATAAACCCTCAATATGCAGATGGTTCTATTCTTTCTAACTATGATGACCAAAAAGATGTCACTTCTCTTGATCAGAATAGTGAAATAAACCCTCAATATGCAGATGCCTACAACAACAAAGGATTGTCTTTGTATTATTTGGGGAATAACCAAGAAGCCATAGCCTGCTACGACAAGGCCATCGAGATAAACCCAGAGTATGATCTTGCATTTTACAACAAGGGTATAGCCTTATCCGTTACTGGAAATAACCAAGAAGCCATAGCCTGCTACGACAAGGCCATCGAGATAAACCCTCAATATGCAGATGCCTACAACAACAAAGGCTTGTCTTTGTATTA
>WHSX01000153.1:3578-7480 GCA_009379865.1 Candidatus Nitrosocosmicus sp. | reverse complement strand
ACGAGTGATTTATCTTCTACCATTTCAAATCGATCCTATTTATTCTGAATTCAACTTGCGAATATTCGCTTTCGATTTAAGATAGGTGTTGAATCTCAATAACTCCTCTTCTGCAATAAAAAATGAATGATCTTCATCCGGAAATTTACCATTTTTTACATCTGAAACATAATTTTTCATCGCACCCAATATCAAAGGAAAAGATTCCAAGTATCGCTTTACAAATTTTGGTTTAAAGTCATTATAGGATCCAACTAGATCATGAAATACCAAAACCTGACCATCACATCCGCTACCTGAACCTATTCCAATCGTTGGAATGGTTAGAGAGCGGGAGATTTGTTCAGCCACCTGCCTGGTCACTAGTTCTAGTACTAAACTAAAGGCTCCAGCTTTTTCTATTTCTATTGCTTGTTCGTGCAATGCAATAGCAGAATCAGCAGTCTTGCCTTGCACCTTGTAACCCTCCCACAATAATGAGGTCTGAGGCTTTAATCCAATATGCCCCATAACCGGGATTCCATATTCCGTAAGTTTCTTTATAAGAGGAACAACTTCAACACCACCTTCAATTTTTACAGCGTGACAACCTAATTTAATAAATTTTGTAGCATTTAAAAAAGCCAATGACTGATCAAATTGGTAGGACCCAAATGGCATATCGGCAATGATTATAGTATTGTTTGATCCATTAATTACGCCTCTACAATATACCATCATTTCTTCCATAGTAACAGATATGGTACTTGGGTATCCCAACATAACCATACCAGCGCTGTCACCAACAAGTAATATATCAACTCCGGATTCATCACATATCTTTGAAGTGGTGTAATCATAAGCAGTTACAACGGTGATCTTTTCACATTTTTTCTTTTTTTGTTGTAAAACGCTGATGTTTGGAATCAGATTTAGTCATAACTCCCATTGTAAGAGTTTAAAAAACCCAATAGAATGAATAACTGGTTCATTTTTATTGAAAGGGCACCTGTTTAGATTTCATTACTTCAAGTGCCTTTTTTAGGCCATCCGAATTATCAAAGCTCTCTATAAGATCCTTAAGGTCATTTTCACTAGAATGTTTTCTATGAAATTCTACACATTTGATAAGTTGAGGAATTACCCTTACAATATTATCGACTATTGTTATATCCGCTGACAAGGCAGTTCTTGAAAGCGGGTTCAAATCTACAGTGATGACTTTTTTATTCATCCGTTTTAAGGCTATAGTTCTATCACCATCCTCTAGAGGTACAAAGACAACGTCAGCATTAGATATTCCATCCCTGTCGACAAGTCTTCTGTTGCTCTCTAGTTCCGGAATGCTTACAAGGTTTTTTGAGTCAATACCAAATATTCTTGTCAATCCATATTTCTTAAATTCTTCTGATATCAACTTTTCTCTCTCTTTTGTATAGTAAAAAAGATTTATTTCAACAGATGAGTTTTCTAAAGATCGATTTAACCCACATATCTGGTCTACGCATAAAGCCGTTACGTTACCGTTTATAGAAATCACAGGATATCTAGCAAGTAATAACGTGGCAGAAGCAACATTTATGGCAGCTCTAGCGGAATCTGTTGTGCATTCCCCTAGCAAATAGTCAAAGCATTCCCCTCTTCCGTGAGCGATTAGACCCTCTGATGCTACTAAACCTCGTTGGAAACCTGTTACCAGTTTTTCTCTCGCTAACAAAGACAAATACCTTGGATGACTCTCATGTAATTCTATTTTCCTTGCCATGCTTAGTCATTTCTTCTAATCAGTCTGGCACCCAAATTATCAACGCCACATACTAGTAATTGTCCCTTAAAGCGTTCTAATAGTTTCACAATTCTAGCTACCTTGTCTCTTTCGGTCAGAGTAAATAAAGTATGTCCAAAGAGGGCCACACTTGCCTTAATGCCTTCCGCCTGCAAAAGGTTTAGCGGGTTTTGACATTTACCCTTATCCAAATGATATTCACGAGCAAATTGATAAGACATCTCGAGAAATGACCCTACATTTTGATCTTGATATAAATCATTTACCATTTTTCTACCCAAAAGATTCAAAGAATGTTTATTCTCATTTGTAATGGACTTATTTAACCACAATTCTGTTTTAATTGGTTCAAGGCATAAAACGATAACACACCAGTCTGTTGACAATTCAGATTTGATAACTCGGCCAATACCAGGTCCGCCAACCCTCAATCGCAACTCAAAACCACCTGTAAATTCCGATATCACTGTTCCCAGTCCAGTTTTACAAGCTATATCAGCGTTGTGTGCTATTTGAGCTGCTTGAACTTTGGTTAAGTTGGTCTTTAATGCCTCATTAAGGGCATAAGTAAGACTTAAGGCGGCCGAGCCACTGGATCCCAACCCATACCCAATAGGTAAATCAGATTCATGTTCAATTGAAAGATAAACAGGCTCACGGGTTAATCGCATATAAGACTCTACCACAAAATTTGACACCTTTAGCTCAAAATTAGGGATCCCGTTTAGTCTTATTTCATAGTTCTTTTCAGTTGAAGAAAATACTTTAACGGTAGACGTAATTCCTTTATCAATGCTAAAACCAGCACCGATAGATCCAAGAAATTTTGGATCTACTGTGGAAATATGCGTGTCCGGTGTGGAAAAGAAACCAGTAATATGACCAGGACTATACGCCTTTGCCATTGCCACAGGCACTTGAGTAACTAAAACCACTACACTCTATCAATATCAAAAGTAAATATAAAAATATAGTATAATTTATTTATATTCATATATACAAATCATGACAATATATACTAGAATATTACAACAAATCGGCAGCAGTATTCTTATATCACTTCCAAATGATTGGATAAAGAAAAATTCATTAGGTAAGGGAAACAGCCTAACCATAGAAACTAATATTGACAACACCGTTTCAATTTATAATAATTACCAAGATGAAGTAATAAAAATAGAATTTGAGTATGAGCATGAGGATGGTAACCAACAATCAAGAAAAGAAATTGCTGAACAGGTAGAAATTAAAGATAAACTAATCAAAATCCTTCTAAATAAGATTTTTGGTGCTTATCTGCTGGGGTATAATATGATAAACATACATTCGAAGAATCAAATATCATTTGAAGATAGTGAAACATTAAAAAGGGCTACCAGAAAATTAATTGGATTAGAAATTGTTGATGAGAATAGCTATAATATACATCTTCAATTCTTAATTGATGCTAAAACTTTAAACATTGAAAAAATATTGAGTATGATGAATTCGATCATAACAGGAATGTTCAAGGAAACGATTCGTTCACTTAGTGAAGGTTTTGGAAGAGATCTAAAGAAAAAAATTGATAGTCGAGACGATGAAATAGATAGACAATATTTTCTCCTAGTTAGAGTAATAAGAACAGCTATAATGAACAAGAAACTTGCGAGCAACCTGAATCTAAGCAATATCGATATGCTTGATTACAGGATAGCAGCTAATTATCTAGAAAATGCTGGAGATTTAATAGCAGAATTAGTACCCTATCTATCTGAACTTAAGGAAAAAAAGCAGATCGCCGACTTAATCAGAAAAGCTGGGTACTCACTGGAAGAAATGCAGCACTATTCCATTGAGGCTTTTACAAGTACAAGCAGGGATAAGGCGTTTAAGGTAAATGAAAACTATGAAGAATTTAAAGAATCGATTTCTGAATTAAAAAAGCATATAACATCTGATAAGGAGATCGTGATAAACGATACATATTCTATTGCAATGATAAACAGTATCTCCTGCCTTGATAAGATTGCAAAATGTTGGATAGATATTACTGATCTAGCAAAACCGACATATATGCTAAAATAAGTTTAAAAATCAATGTGGATATTAGGCTTTTGAAACTAAACCAAATCTAGTCTATCGTTCCTTTTTTCCG
>WHSX01000153.1:0-3568 GCA_009379865.1 Candidatus Nitrosocosmicus sp. | reverse complement strand
GAGGGTGTTTAAAACAATACGCAGAGATACTCTCTAAAGGTCCAGAAATATTTCTATCAAGTGCGATTTTGGCGCCTCTAATTGCATCAATCATCACACCTGCACTGTTATAAGCGTCCGGGACACGTAGTTTCACATCTAATTCTAATGGCACCTTTCCAAAAAATCTACCTTTCATGTAAATATAGCAGACTTTATCGTTATGAAGAAAATTAACGTAATCAGATGGACCTATCCTCATCGGCACGTCATATGGTATCATAGCCTGTACCGCTGAAGTTTTGCTAACTCGCTTGTCTTCCAATCGTTCTTCATCTAACATATTGTAGAAATCCATATCCCCCCCAATATTCAATTGATAGGTCTCATCTATTGATACTCCTCTGTCCACCCACAACTTTGCCAAGGTCTTGTGAACCACAGTAGCTCCTAATTGGCTCATTACATCATCACCTGCACAAGGAACATTTTTTTCAACGAAGCGTTTTTGCCAAACAGAATCTGACGATATAAAAACTGGGATTGCATTAATAAAACAAACACCTGCTTCTAGGCATTTTTCTGCATAGTATCTGCTAGCTTCTCTACTACCAACAGGCAAATAATTAATCAAAATATCAGTATGTGTTTCTTTAAGTGCATCGTAAACATCGACATGCGTCTCACCAGAAAGTTTTACTACTTCTGAAAAATGCCTTCCTGCCCCATCTAACACGTTACCCTTTTGAACTTTAATCCCTGTAGGAGGAACATCAACAATTTGCAGGGCATTGTTTGGTGGTGAGAGGATAGCTTCAGATAGGTCTTTTCCTACTTTTGATTCGGCAACATCAAACGCAGCAACAAAATTAATATCACTTGGCTCATAGCCACCAAGGTTAAATGAAGTAAGACCGACAGAATCCTTAGACGATGAGTTAGAATTATAATAGTGAATTCCCTGAACGAGAGCAGAAGCGCAATTTCCTACGCCGGCAATTGCAACATTTATTTTTTTACCCATGGTTACGATCTCTATCATATACAATTTTAATATAAATTTTACAACTTAAAAATGCAGGTTAAAAGTCAACAACAAAGTCTACTATTATTAATGAGAAAGTGGCTGTATTTAGAGTTGATCCTGGTAAATGGATTAAAAAATATATGAAATATTGTTTTATCTATGAGAATATCAAGCTAAAAAGAAAAGATTTAGTGCTTTTAGTGACATGGAAAACCGGCAGCGTGTCTTATATCATGAGTAAATTCATGAAGCCACATTGTGTCAAAAGCTTCGCTTCCTTGTACCATACTAAAAAGCTGTCCTTGATCATATCCTACTATATAAATACTAAAAATTGCTATGACGGCTAAGATACCAATTGCTAGCTTTGGTATATTGTCACTGTTTATAACTCTAATCTCGGGGTACAAACTCATAATTTTACCATTTGTCCTTATTATATAAATGATTGTGTAAATTGCAATCGCATTTAGTTGACAGGTTTTATGATTTACAAATATTTATCTAAACGATCTTTTAGTCTAAATTATTAAAAGATCAAAAGAATTTAATATCACAGATTTGTCACACATGTTTATGACTATGTCTTGTTTAAGATGTGGAAATATGATGATATGGCTGAACGGATCTATTAGTCATAGGCATGACATTCAATACTACGAGTGCACGCATTGTAACATTAAGGTGGTCAAATACCCAGACGACCAAATTATTGAAGTAGAAGACGGAAACAAGGTAAGTTAGATATAATTCTTAAGGATTTATGCCGTATTACGATGTTTTCAGGAAATATGAGAAATTCGATTGAGATTTTCTTACCATAGGAAGACAATTTCTCATTTATTGAATAAATCAAGACATTGATATTCACGTATTTTAGTAGTATTATTCACGATCTCATAATCCTGTTACTGCACAATTGATTCAATCGTAGTTTCAAATACAAAAAGTTTAAAGTTTTGTCAAGGTATCATAACTTTACCTTCCGGAGAACAATTCATATCTAGGTTACGGTATGAATTATTAAGCAGGGAGAGGAAAAAGAGTGAATATAACAATAAATTCCTTCATTTTGACATCAAGTGTTTTATTAGTTATTATATTTCTAGTAAATCTAACAGCGAACCAAGTAAACTCGCAAGAACAAGGAATGATAAATTCACTATCTAGCACAATAATTAATCTCGGGCTTAAAGAAATTGAAGTAGGAGAGAGTTCAACAGGATTAATATCTGTTAAGGGCACAGCTATAAATAATTCAACTTTCGATGCTCGGGATGTAAAAGTTCTGGTAGAATTATTTGATTCTACAAATACCACAGTTTCAGAAACCAGTAGATTCATTACCCCCGCTTCGTCAACTTTTAAACCAGGATATGAAAGGGATTTCTATTTTTTTGTTAGCGCAAATAATGTCGACCATTACAAAATAACTGCGGAAGGTGAAAAGATCCCCTAACCAGGATTAAAGATGGAATAAATAAGGCTGTACCACACTTTTGTGAAACAATTTGTTGATGTAATTCCAAATTAATTTTGATTTGGAAAAAACTCTGCATCATTATCAGAATCCGAATCTCACATTTAGGGCAAAGAAGCTCCTTTGACCTAAATTCAAGTAAACAATTACAATTATTTATATAATATATATATTAATTTTTACTGTGGCTATAGAAATAACTCAAATTTTACAAGATTTTGCGACAATAATGATAATCGCAGCGGTAATGACGATTATTTCATATAAATTGAAGCAGCCACTAATTTTGGGATATATAGGAGCAGGTATAATCATAGGACCGCATACCCCTCCTTTCAGTTTCATTAGTAATGTAGAAGTCTTAAATTTATTTGCAGAAATTGGAATAATTTTGCTGCTATTTACAGTCGGAATGGAATTCCCCATTCGAAATCTAAGGAAGATTGGTAAGAGAGCTACAATCATCACTTTAGCAGAACAAGCTGGAACAATGATTGCAGGGTTTTTTGTGGGTCAAGCACTGAACATGTCATTCTATGATAGCCTGTTCATGGCAGTAGCATTATCGGTTTCTAGTACAGTGGTAATAATGAAGGTTTTAGAAGAATTAAAAATCTTAAGAGAAGAGGCCTCATACCTTACTCTAGGAATTTTAATAATTGAGGACATAATAATACTATCTATATTTGCCTTGCTGCAATCAACCAGTGTAACAGGAAATATATCGATAGTTGAAATCCTAATCCCCATAGGCATAACGATAGCATTTATTGCTGGAGTTTTGATAATAGGTTCGAGAACAATTCCACGCTTAGTTGATTTTGTTGCAAGGACAAATCAGAGTGACGTTTTAGTAGTGGCTGTACTTGGTCTAGCCTTCGGCTTTGCATATGTTTCAAACTTACTTGGGATTTCAGTAGCGGTTGGGGCTTTTTTTGCAGGCGTATTGATAGCTGAATCAAAATCTCATGCTGTTACAAGCATCTTAACGACTCCCATCAGAGATATGTTCGTTGCCTTGTTTTTCGTTTCAGTAGGGGCATTAATGGATATCAATTTGATACCAGTATTCATAATTCCCG
>WHSX01000152.1:3454-7494 GCA_009379865.1 Candidatus Nitrosocosmicus sp. | reverse complement strand
CCAATAAAAGTGATCAAAGCACCTTCTGCAGCTCCCCAATCATTTATGATCCTTCCAATGAATTCCTGCAACTTTATTTCATCTAATACCATTAGCTTCCACTTCTCCTATAGAATTGACAGAACCATTTGTGATACTTACGTGCCTTTTTAGTAATTCGCCTTTCTCCCATTGGAAGGTCACTGATGATATTGTTTCTCGTATCATGTTATAGATACTAGGAGCAAGATTGATAAATAAATGCCGGGAATTTGATACCCGTATTTTACATACTAAATGATAGACATCGAGTACTTCTCTATCGTGTCAATCGCTGATAACAATCTTTATTTAAATTTTTTAGCCAGGTAGTTTAAGGAAAATCGATGGATGCCAAAGACGTATGGATCTTCTGCGAAATAGCATTCAAAGGAATTGATTATGACTCGTTTACAGATCGGAGAGTTAGTCCTTCAGCGATTGGAAGGAAGCTTGGATTAGATGAGAAGACAGTTCGATCAAGGGTAAAGAAAATGGAAAATGACGGGTTTATAAAGTACTATCAGGCTATGCCCAGGCTGGGCTTCTTTGAATTCAAAAATATTAATACCTATAGATTTGAAGCCTTAAATATTGCCACCAAACACGGAGTTATAGAGTATGCCCATGGACTTCCATTTACTGTTGATATAGTTGACTATTTAGGGAATATAGTATCTATTAGTATCACGGGTGGTTCCTCTGAGGAGATAGATCAAGTAGCCACTGAAATAGCCAATAGATTTGAATTATTTAAATGGAGGCTTGGAAGTTGTGCAATAAAAAAGCCCCTAATCATTCCGGACAACTTAGATTGGAAGCTTATTCAAAAACTTCGATATAATGCACTATCCGGCATCAACGAGATCTCTGACTCATTATCAATTACTCCGAGGATGGTTCGATATAGGATTACAAAACTCTTGGGTTCAGATATGTTAATTGTACGAGCAATAATAAATAGCCAGAAACAACAAGGTTTAATATTTTATGAACTGGAGTTGTCAGTCGATACAGCAAGCTGATACAAAATTATCAAGCATTTAAAGGAAATATATGCAGATAAGCTTTGGTCTGTACGAACCATAGCAGAAAAGATCCTGCTTGCTAATCTTTTTGCTTTTACTCTTGCGGAGCCTGAAGAAGCCTATGTAAACGTATTGAAACTTGAAGGTGTTAGATCCTGCTCCCTTTTTATTTTCAAGGAAATTGTCGAACCGAAAAGGCAAAATTGGATGGACGACTTAATAGATCAGAAAATCATGACTGAGTCAAAATCTGGATAAAATTCGTAATATACTAAGGCAATTTGATGTCATAATAATATCTGTGGTCCATCATTTGCTAAACATTAAACTGTTTTGATCATCTTTTCTACTTCGTCCTCTGTCTCGGTTAGGCCAGGATGATGATCCTTAGCATGTATTTGTATGTGCTTTTTTATATCGTCATTTCCTTGGGGAGATATAAGTGTCCAACCACATGGGCAACTGATCATTTTTGCCATGCATAGCATTAACAAACAAGTTTCGTATATACTTTTTACTTTATTTTGTTCCTTTCCTTTCATTTAAGGGGTATAGATAATGATAACTAAATGTCTGAGACTTTTAGATTCTTACCGTAGTAACTTATTTATCATAAAGTCCAAATCTTCAACCATTATAAAATAGGACATAAAATACGAGGTGATCATAATGCCATTCCCTTTCATAACTTTGTTACAAAGATTACCTTTAGTATAGAAATCCCAGGAGTAGTTTCACGGTTCCATGCAATATATCTCAAATAGTCTAGCCTGCCTGCATTCGCTGTTAATCGAATAGTAGACATTGCAGGAGGATTTCAGAATTCAAGTGGAGTTTATATTTATACGATATGAGAAATTCGTAACAAATTCAAACCTGATTTCCTCAAGTACTTGTACTTTGTACTTGGATAATTCTTTCTCCTCTATACCAGCTAATGCCAAATCCCTAACCGTAACCTTTCCCCACTTCCCATCTTCAACAGGATGGATCATTGGTGTATGGATGTAACTTCATTTTGATCTTTATTGGTCTATAATATCAATATCGTTTCTTTTTAGTAATTTAGCACAAAATTGACTGTAATAACTCGTGACTCATATTAGAGGAGATCATCATATTTCCGTTACTATAACTATGAGATGTGTTGTCTTGTCTTGTCTTGAGTATACTGATATATGACTTTGAAAGAAATTGTATACTTTTTCTTACTATTCATTAGTAATGCATTCCAAGAATGTCTAATCGTGATGTAATGTAATGGTCGATTATCTATTCTTAAAGAGCGCGAAGGGATCATGGGCCCAAATCCCAGACTTTACATCTTTATAGTTTATGACTCGATTTTTCTTAATTATATGCTAGTTAAGTGTTGAAATCTAACTTTATTACTAGATTCAATAAATTGCAATTAAATCGAAATAAAAAATGAATCAGTCATGTATTTTAGATTATATTACTATTTTTACAATTATTTATATGAAATTTCCAAATAATACTTATTTTAGCCGCTATTAATTAAAAATATATATTATTTAGAGAATGTTTATAAAAAAGTATGATACAAAGGTGTAATATTGGAATACAATGAACTAGGAAAGAAGATATTGGGTATGGATTCTGCAATAAGGTTTGTAACAATATTTGATACACAGGATGAAAAGATTCTCTATTCGGAGCATAATCCAGGAACTACAAATTTATTATCAAAAGAAGAAAGCCAGGAATCCTTGCTGTTGGCCATTAACGCATGGAAAACAAGAAGCAAATTGGCTTCAAAGATAGGAAAAGGAAAATACGTTCTAGCGGAGTACGAAAAGATTAAGCGTATAACCATGCCATTTGATGAGAGTCACTTGCTGTATATTACAACTGACGTCGGATCTAATTCAATTGATCTAATTGACAAGATAAGGAGTTTATAACATTATCAGGCTCAAATCCCATACCTTACATTTTTAGATAATCAAAATAGGAAAATATTGTTTATTCCAAGGTTTTTGCGATATTCTTATTGATCAAAAACTGCGCTGCTAGTGATTTTACTCAAATCAATACTCCTATTGAGCCACTTGAATTCCTTGAATCGTCGTTACTTAATACTGCTCCACCATTATTTGAATTTGTGTTTTCTAGGCCATTGATATTTTCTTCCGAAGCTGGTATGCATCCACTAGGTGGGTTAGTGTTATTATTACAATATGTACACCATGTTTTCGCAGTATCAAGATCAACTGCACTGTATCCTACTACATTATTACCCACGAGAATGCGACTATAAGTATCCAAATTATGCATATCTACGTTAGCAATAATTGTTGGACTTGTGATCATTGTCGACATAATTGTTATTGCTATTGTTATTGATATGAGAGTTAGAATGCTGCCAGAATTTGTTTTGTTGGTTGTATTTTAACTCTAGCCAATTGAATCATTTAAGAATTGTCAATAAGTTCCAAAATTAAGACTCTTATGATTAATGAAATATTTTACGGTCATAGTCATTATTGATTTGATAAGAAGAAAAAAAGAATCGGGTTCAAATTAAGCCCTTCATTATTGATCCCAAGAAAAAAATCAATACTTATTTTCTTGCTTTATGAGACTTTTTCTATTTTTACCCCATGTTGGATTTCCAAACAATAGTTGATAATCTAAATGATGTGCATAACTTGGCACTTCTTTGCCTCTTACCATATATATAACATCTTTGAGAATTGAAGTAACATTCTAATAGTATTTCTGATTCAAGAGGACAAAAAATGCTTTTATATGTCCAAATTATATGAACAACTTAATGGATACTAATATAAAGATACTTGCAATAGCACTTGTTGTAATATCAATCGGCGTAGCCCCATCATTGGTCATCAATAAATCTGTAGATGCTGCTTCACATTATTGTGCAGATGAAATGGGAAAGTCAAGCGCATGGATAGAAGGATGTAAACAAGGTTGGTTTGATCATAACCATTGCAAAAGCTACAACCCAGG
>WHSX01000152.1:0-3444 GCA_009379865.1 Candidatus Nitrosocosmicus sp. | reverse complement strand
GGACCGGCGAGGTAGCCAAGGGATATAAAGTTGGATGGAATAAAGGAGAATGCAAAAGCTCACCGCATTATTGCACAGAATACACTGGAAAGTCCCAGAATTGGATAAAAGGATGTCAACAGGGCTGGTGGGATCATAACCACTGCTGGGGATATTCTCCGGGATCAGGGGACTATGCTAAAGGATACAGTGTTGGCTGGTCAAAAGGTAACTGCAAGTAAATAATATATCTCATCTTTTTTTATTTTCTTACTATAATCTACAATCTATGTGGTTCTATACCGAATAGATGTATCTATGTGGTTTCAGATCATCTTATCTAATCCTCCAGAATCAAGCATGACCATATCAAGAATATACACCATCTTAAAAAAATACTTAACTAGGTAACAAATACTTGCAGAAAGGATCGAGTTCAAATCCTGCACTACGCTCTCTTGGTTTAGATAGATAGACTAGATAGGATATAAAAATTAGTAAAATTGGTTCATCTTGTTCATGAACATCGAGATAGTTAAGATTATACACATAAATGTAGTTTTGTCACGTTTCAATATCATTGGTAACCTCCCCCGAAAATACAACAGGAGACGAAAATAAAATTCGTTGGATTATGGAAGTTAATGATCTTTATAAGCAACACAAAGGAGACAACAGCTATGAGAATCAGTATTTAATAGTCCGTAAAGTTTTTGAGGGCGAAAACTTTATCGAATCTCATAGTATTACCGTCAATAAAAAAAACCTTTTTCAAATAAAAGACAAAATAGATATGGTTTTAAATGAATGCATGTAGCGAACAAATTCCTTTGTTATTTCGGCAATAAATATTCAAGTGTTTCTTATTTTATTAAATTCGGTCATCGTATATCCTATTGTAAATCAATATTCAGTGCTATCCTGATCTTGATCCTCTATGTAATAATTATTTGCACATTAGATATTAGTCGAGCTCAAATCAAGCGCTTTGGTCTGCATTTCCCGATTCACAAATATCAATTCTAGAAATTGAGAAGGAAAATAACAAAATTGTCTGTCGATTTTCCGTTACTGGAAATCATAGAGGAACATTGATGGATATCCAAACTACCAATAAAGATGTAAAGTTTGAAGGGATCACAATATTGCAATCTAATGATGACAATAAATGCATTAAAAGATGGAATCAGGCCAATTCCTTAGGTTTGATGTATAAGATAAGTGCTATAAATCAATAATTTACTGTATTATCAAAATAAAGTGAATTTTAGACTGGGTTACAAATGATGGATTATCCAAATTCATGATGTTACTGTTATTTAGTAATATCGTTTGTATAATTATAGGATGGGCTTGTCATAGATTAGGATTCAGATCTTATCTAGCACCTGTCATTTTTTCGGTACAGAAATTATCAATCTTGGCAACTCTGTGCGAGTAATGGCTCTTCTATAGTTTGAGTCTAATCTGCCTATTATGTTACTGGTATTTTGAATGCGAATGTGGCGCCTTTACCATCTTGATTATTTTCCCCCCAAATAGTACCATTATGTCTTTTAATAATTTCTTTAGAAATGTATAATCCTAATCCTGTTCCATGGGATGATTTGGAGGCAAACTTGGTAAATAATCTTGAATTTAAGTCGGGATGTATGCCTTCTCCGTTGTCTTTTACAAGTACAATAACAATATCTTTATCTTCTTCATCTGTTTTCCGCTCGACAAATATGGATATCAAACCTTCGTTTAAAATGAAATTTATGGCATTGTCCATCATATTGAAAACAACTTGGGAGATCAGATGCCTGTCGGCGTTTATCATGTTCTTATTATCAAAACCATGCAATTGAAAACCTATTTTTTTCTTGAAATGACTATTGAATTTTGGCAATTTCTCTAGCCTAATTACATAGTCTTTTATGATATCCAAAATTACAAGATTTAGATCAAAAGTCTCTTTTGAAATATTAAACAAATTGCCCTCTATCTTTATTAGGGTCAAGATATTTTCACTTAAGGAATGTAGTTTTTTACCATTGTCTATTACGACGTCAAGTAGTCTTATTTGTTCCTCATCTTTCAGTTTGTCTTTTACGAGTGTTGTCAAGCCAATAATAGGTGTGATTGGCGTCCTAAGGTCATGTGCAACTGCATTAATGAATTCCTTCTGCATCCTATCATGGATTTTTAATTGTTCATACAACTCTATTTGTTCCCACATCACGTCAAATATTGTGGTATATGTTAATACAGTGGGGACACTGTTAGAATAAGTGGCTAGTCCTATTGCTTCTGCAATTGTATGCTTGGCATCATCTCTTAGCTCCGCGACTATCGAAAAGCTTTTATCAATTACCAAAATTGATACTTGAGATATTGGATCCATAAATCTAAAATGAAAATTTGGACTGCGGGCCAGTTCTCTACATGTTTCTTCTATTTTCTCATCCTTTGGTGTCAAGACTTTTATTTTTACTCCGGGTCTGGTCTCTCCTATTTCTTTTAGAGTTTGTATAGATCCAGTGCCCTCTTGTCTGTGAAAAGCATTTGAAGTAGAAAAAATAATTAAAATCTCTTCTCTGGCAATCCTTAAAAGTTCAACTACTTTGATTTGCAGTTCCATTGAGTCATTAATCGATTCAATGACTTCGGGAATAATGCCCTCCTCGATTTCCTTAATTTTCTTACCTGCTGGGATAGCGTTTCTCCAAAATGTATCAAAGACATATTGACCCTGTTCAATAACATTAACTGCGTTACTCCAATAAACCTCAGTTAATGGCTGCATTTTTTGGATGAGATTTGTTGCCATATACTCTGTTTCGTTGATTGCTAAGCCCCCTTTGAGGCCATCAAGGTGTCGCAGTTCGGTCACCATATTAATCATTTCTTTGCAGAATGCAATATTTTCAGGTGTAATCTCTGTAATGCCTCTAATTTTACAACCTTTCTTTAAGATATCCTTAAAACTGTCACGATACGAAGGGGTTGTGATTAGTATTGATGGACCTTGGTAATCAAAAGTTAAATCCATTTTTGTATGGGTACTTTGAATAAATGCATTTATTTTTTCCATTATTGGCTCTTGCCCATGTAAAATCTCTGTTTTGCTGTTCTTAGAAGTACTATGGGATATGACTAATCGATAGTAATTTGAACATCTTTCTATTTATAGTTATTCTAGATGATGAATTCTGAATATTTTTACACAAAATTAGGAAATGGGTTCTTATTTTAGCGATGTTAATTTTGGGAATTAAAGTAAGTTACCAAAAAAGGAATCTAAGATGAATGAACAGTAATTTTGAAATCATATGAATATGACAAACAATCATGAATAAACAAACCCAACTAACCAACCTAATTGACTAACTAATTGACTAACTAATTGACTAACTAACCAACCTAATTGACTAACTAATTGACTAACTAACCAACCTAATTGACTAACTAACCAACCTAATT
>WHSX01000151.1 GCA_009379865.1 Candidatus Nitrosocosmicus sp. | reverse complement strand
TAGTTAATGAAATACCGTTAGTATTTGTTAGAGAACTTTATGCAACAGCTAGTTTCATTGGAGTGATTGTTTTTTTTGTTTTGATGATTTTTTCCGATCCAGTTGTGGCCGCAATCCTTGGAATTATTTCAGCTACGGGCATTAGATTGTTGGCCATAAAATATGCATGGAATTTGCCAAAGGTCAAAACTTGACATTCAAAAGCAAGGATTGCTTTCATATTTATCATTTTTAAGTTGCAACAAGTTGATCTTTTAATCAGGTGAGTAATTATTTTCAGCCTTGGCTCTAGATTTAGACAACTAGCCCCTATTCGATGTCTTTCTACCAAAACGAGTTGCACGGAAAGCTAAAATTTTATTAACCAAGACATTAGCAAAGTTTAATTCCAATAATCATTAAAAGTACGATATAAATTGCAGTACATGAATAGGAGATACTTGGATATCAATTGATTTCTAATAATGTTCCTCTAAAAAAAAACAATACAACTAAAAGTAATGAAAACCCAACTAACACTATAGTCACTGTTAATCCTGCTACTGAAGAAATTATTAAAGAATATAGACTAATAACAAAGGATGAAATTACAACTTTAGCTAATAAATCTAGAAAAGCCTTCAAAGAATGGAAAAAGGACCATCGAAAGAGAACAGGCTTTCTATATGCCTTTGCGAATGAATTTAAGAAGGAAAAGGAAAAACTAGCCCGAATAGCTACCTCAGAGATGGGAAAAACCGTTAAAGAAGCCAGGTCTGAAATAGACAAGTGCATTTGGGCTGTAGAATATTTTGCAGACAACGGCGGAGTCTTTTTACATGATGAAGTTATCAATACGGACGCTAGGAAATCTATAGTCACATTTGAACCACTCGGGGTAATCGCAAGTCTGATGCCCTGGAATTTTCCTTACTGGCAGGCACTTAGATTTGCTGCACCGTCACTGATAGCAGGTAATACTATTATCTTGAAACCTTCCAGTGTTACTATGCAATGTGGATTAGAAATCGAGAGGATTTTTGAAAAGATAGGTTTACCCGACAATGTTTTTAAAACAGTTATTGCTTCCGCTGTTGAAGCGGAATATTTAATCGACTCTGATGATGTTAGTGCAGTTACTTTTACAGGTAGTGTACCTGTCGGTGCAAAGGTGGCCAAACATGCAACTGCTCAATTAAAAAAAATAGTATTAGAGTTAGGAGGTAGCGATCCATTTATCGTTTGCGAAGATGCAGATATAGATAAAGCGTCAAGTGGAGCTGTAAAGGGACGTTTTATAAACTGTGGACAAAGTTGTATTGCATCTAAACGCTTTATTGTTGTCAAAAACGTAGCTTCTCAATTTATTGAAAAATTTGTTGAAAAGACAGAAAAGTTAAAAATTGGTGATCCACTTTCAGAAGAAACTGATATCGGACCATTAGTAAACTCTTCTGCACTAGAAAATATTGACGAAATGGTAAAGAGATCTTTGAAAGAGGGTGCGGAATTAGTAACAGGTGGACAACGATTAGGTAAAAGAAGTGAGAGTAATGAAAAAGGATATTTCTACAAACCAACTATTTTAAAAAATGTTACTCCTAATATGGAGGTAGCTCGAGAAGAAACATTTGGTCCAATTGCCCCGGTAATAGTGGTAGAAGATGAACAAGAAGCGTTGGAAATAGCAAATGATACAAAATTTGGTCTCGGGGCAAGCGTTTGGACCCAAAATTTGGGGAAAGCGGAAAAATACTCAAAATTACTACAGGCTGGAATTGTTACGGTTAATAATGTTGTTGTATCAGATCCTAGAGTTCCATTTGGTGGAATCAAAAATAGTGGATTTGGGAGGGAATTATCAAAGCATGGAATGTTTGAATTTGTAAACATCAAATCTATAAGGTTCTATGATCAGCTGATACATCACCACTATGTTGAATAAAGACAAAGATAAAGATAAAGAATAAGGACCACTCTTAAAGCGATTCTATTTTTTTGCTAGCTTGATGTAGTGCAAAGTTGGTCGTTTAGTCTTATGCCCATTGAAAAAATAATATATGAAAAATCACTGTAGTAGTCGACAAATAGCCAACCAGCCAGCCTATATGATTTCGTCATCTTTTAGATTTGCAGCCTGAAATTATGATACTTGTAATTAAGATCTCATAATAATTTTTGATATTTCTCTTTGTCCAAAGCCTCGAAATTTCTAAAATTGGTTTTAAGGTGATGTTTTAATATATTGTATCGCATTTTGTTTTGTTGAATGATGTTCGCTATTGCCTGGAAATTTGGGGAACGGATTATGAAAAAATTAAGCAAACATGTATGTTAGCTGAAGAGCTTGGATATTACGGATTTTATTATGGTGAATCGTTAACCAAAATTGACCTTGACTGCTGGACAGTTCTCTCCACATTGATCCCAATTACTAATAAAATTAAACTCGGTCCCGTTATCACTTATATACTTCCGGATTATAGAAGCTTGGCCTTACTTGTAAAACAATCAATTACTTTTCAGGATGTTTCAAAAGGACGCCTTGAATTTAGAACAGGAGCTGGGGCAAGTCTTGAATATTCTCTTAAGTGGTGGTATCCTTTTGGAATCAACTATTCTAGTGCAATTCAACGTGTGGCTTTATTCAAAGAGGGCATTCAATTACTATCAAAATTGTTGGGAAACTATGACATGAACTACAGCCAGTCTAGGAGCACTTCTGCAAATTTTGATGGACAATTTTATAAAATGCATGGAGCTTCATTTGTCAAACCTAAAATTAGGATTCCCATAACGATAGCAGCCAAACAAGACAGAATGATGAAAATAGCTGCAAATTATGCAGACACATGGGAATGTTCCTATTTGACTCCAAACGAATATCTTTCATTAAACGAAAGATTTGAAATATTATTAAAAGCAAAAAAGAACAAAGAATCCAAAGAACCACAGAACAAAGTAGTAAAGAGATCGGTCGAATTGGATGTTCTTATTGCAAATACCGAGCAAGAACTCGAATACAAAAAAAAAGTATTTGCTATGGAAAGGGGACCAAGCGTTTACAATGAAATACTAAAGAAGGGTCTTGTGGGAAATCCTGATGAAGTATATGTAAGGGTGCAAGAATACATAGACTTGGGTATCAACCAGTTTTTTCTTGCATTCCAGGATCCGTTTGACCTAAGATCCATAGAATTATTCATGGATGCCGTCAATGGTTGAAACTCATGATTTATCTATCCTTTTGAGGATTCCGCAAAATTGAAATATTTTAGTCATTTTTGCTTTTTTTTGATTCTGTGGACCTTCATCGAGTTATTTTTTTAGCATTTTGTATTTTTGGGACCACAGAGTAATGAACGTAGTAAATTGCCTGTAGATAAACCGGAATGATGATATTTTTAGATTAGCAAAGATTTTTTACTTATTGTACATCGTTTATGAGGTAGACAATGAATATAGAAATTGCAAATAAAAAAAAACACCATTTATTGTTTGGAAAAACAGGCATTGCATCAATTGTTTTTATGGCTTCGATGATATTTTTTTCGTATCAAGTTTCGTATGCTCAGCTAGATTCATCTGATGACCTCAACAGCAGCAGCGATGATAGTAGTAGTAGTAGTAATGAGACTAGTACGCCTTCCCTAATAGAGAATGGAGGCGTATCAATTGGATCCTTTTCGAGTTTTGTTAATGACATTAATAGCCTTTTAACATCTAATTCCTCAAAATCCCTTTCAAATGGTACCACAAATTCCGAAACTGAGATCCCATCGTTAAACTTGTTAGCTTTGGATGAAATAACGATTCAAAACACTTCAATGTCGGTACCTGCACCGGTAAGACATCCAGGCCAGCCATCACACGAAGTAGTTTTTGCTCTTCCATTAAGAAATGATGGCAATATTTGGTCAGGCACAGTCACATTTACAGCAAGTAAACCAATAGAAGTCGAGGTCCTTCATACATACGCACCAATGGAGAACCCCGATTCAACTCATGGTGAACCGTATCACGCAGTCTTGCCTGGAAATAAGAGCATTGCAATAACTCATCTCCGACATCTGGTTGACGTGCCGATTGAAATCAATGGAACTGGAATAAGCTCAGGAACACTAAATTTCGCAGGTAACGCATTAGTATTTCACAAGACCAGCGGGGAGCCTTTCACTGTGACCTATACTATTGATGCTATTGCAAAGGAATTAACTAAACTTAGAAAATAGATCGTGGTACCGCTGGATCTTGCCAACTAGAAAATAATCATTAATTCCATCAGATCTAAATCCCAAATTAATTGGGGTGCATTCATTTTTTTTGTTGGTTAATGACAAGATTGCAGATTTTTTTGTCAATTTCTTCTGATTTTTTTATGTGATAGGTGCATTTAAAGTCACATTGGTTGCTTGTAGAAAATTGCAGATTGTACATAATACCTAAATGAAAAGAAAACCCCAACCTGACTACTCAAAGATTAACTATGCTCGATCTCAAATGTCCTAGCCGTATAAAGTATGATCCTTTAATACACTACATACTAAATATCTATCAATCGAATTTTGTAGAACTAAAGTACACTTTACTATTTGTTTATGGCAAATACAATGAATAAATGAGGACTTTGATTTGATAATCATGCTGTGATAGACAAAAAAATATAATAGATTTGTGCTCAATATTTTCTCATAGGATCAATATCGCTCTAAAAAAAGTACCAACCAAATTCATTAGTTCAAAATGAATGATTGTAACGATGCAAGACGCGTATCTATATTGTCAGTTCGGACATAGGTAAATCCTGAACCTTGATAAAGCGTTTCTATAAATCCCAATCTATCCCTAATTTCGTCATGATATTGCAGTTTAAAAGCGTCTTTTAAAGTCCAATACCAAATCTCTTTTCCAGTACCAGGATTGATATATGCTTCTATGACACGTTTATTATCGTCTGTCACGAATGTTTTCACTTTAAAACTAACATTAGTCATATTTATGAGATCGTTTAGGAAATAGTCTTTGCTCTTATTGTCGTTTGAGTGAAAAATAAAATCATCTCCTGCTAAATTTTTTACATCATTCAATGTAAGTTTTAAGTATCTTCCATCATCCCGATAATCCATAATATATGGATTACTGCTATTTGAAACGTCAAATACTACTCCTATTCCTCTTCGTTCAATATCTGGTGCATCAGATGCGTGAAAACCAGTGTTAAACATTATCTCAATATATGTTTCATTATCAAATTTGTCCTTTGGTTCCTTAAAATAATCCAATATATTGCCCTTCCAAATTATCATTTGGTTTTTTGCAGCCTCCATATCTAAACTTCCGTCAATGTTCTCTCTTTGAATTTCAATCCTAGGTGAATTTATGTGATTATTACGTCCTTGAGTGTGCTTTGCAAGGTCCAAATTAACTCTTATTTTTTTGTCAGAATCAAGCGGATCAACTAATTCGTATGAATACTGTTTGTTGAATTTAGTATCCGCTATTAACAAACCTTTTTCGTCAAAAATATCATTATCTGGTATTTCTTCTTCTACTTCTTCTTTATTATTGTCTTCTTCCTCAATGTCAGTTTGATTTAAAACTTCTTTTGAGTTACACATTATTTCCGATAAACTGTCTATTTCTGATGAGCATTCATATGGATACATTATTTTTAGAAATGGACAAATATTGGTGATTTTCTTAGCCTCTTCGACTGGTTCGGTGTTATTTGCAAATCCACTTCCAATATGAGGCGTGGGTATTGTGTCATTTATAGGGGATTCAAAGGTACTATTACTTTGTAAAGAATTGTCATAAAATTCTGGACAATTCCTGGTATCTGTTGTATTTAGTAGAACATAGTTCTTCCCTTGAACATGACTTACTGTTTGAGCGATGGCTATCAATTCTACATTTGAATTGGGCCCTAAAATCAAGAAATAAATGTTCGCATAAAAGATGATAAGAGTAGAGACAATGATTATGAAAAACAATTTAAAAAAACTGTTGGAAAAAGTATGTCTAGTTACCAATTTTTTAAATATTATAAATCCCTATATTATATAAATGAATAAAATCCGGTCGAGATAACCTTTATATTTAATAACGATTACGTTGGTATCAAAATTGATTAGAATGTTCTTTTTTTGTTAAATTAAATATTTTATCTTTTAATTATTTAATAATTTTACTAATTGATCATATAGTACAATTTTTGAAAAGCCTTAATAAGTCAGTAAGTTGGACACGTTCTGATTTGACATATGTTACTATCAGAGCTTTTTCAGCTCTTAATTTCATACAAGTTAATTCTGATACTCTGATTCAAAATTAAAAATATTCTTGATTATTTATCTTAATTTATAGCATATACTAAATTAGTAATGTTCTTAGATGAATAAATCTTGCAAACCATAATAGATGATTTTATTGATAATCTGTTGAGGTTTTTTCAGGATTTTTGGGATGTTCTTGTTTAATTGATAGGATAAGCTAAATCTAAAGTCATTATTAAATGCCATGTATTGCTTTTTAGTGAATTGCGGCCATTATCACTAAAATTAGATCAATTCAAAACCTGTTGTTTTTTAGTATCTTTCTGGATTACTTTAGAAACCTTACAAAAATATTGAATAAATCTAATAGGGTGGCCTCATAGATTATCGTATGAACGACCAAGCCGAAAATTCAAATAAGTCTGATAGTTTTGAAGAAATAACTCTGGCAAACGGGTGCTTTTGGTGCACAGAGGCCATTTTTAAGCGAGTAAAAGGAGTTCACTCAGTCGTACCTGGGTATTCGGGGGGATTTCTAACTGACCCGTCATATGATCAAGTTTGTACTGGCGAAACTGGTCACGCTGAAGCTATTCAAATCCGCTTTGATCCGAAAATCATTCCATTAGAAAAACTCCTTGAAATATTCTGGTATACCCACGATCCAACGACACTTAATAGACAGGGAAATGACGTAGGCACTCAGTATCGATCTGCAGTTTTTTATCAAACACCAAGACAAAAGGACACGGCAACAGCAGTAAAAGAAGATATTGAGAAAAAGAAAGCATACTCTAATCCTATAGTCACTGAAATCACTCCTTTTAAAACTTTTTATCCTGCTGAGAAATATCATGAGAATTACTACGATAACAACAAGAATGTACCCTATTGTAGTTATGTAATTGATCCAAAAGTAGAAAAATTATTATCAAAATTTCAGGACAGGGTAAAAGATGAATACTTGTAGTGTTTACAAGTTACTCATTATTAAAAATACAAGTTATTCAATCTATTGAATTATATACACCAATGTGAGAACGTGACCCTAAAATCAATTGCATTAGCAAGTTCACTCAATTTGAAATTTTTCTATCTCGATAAGATTCTCCATGAAAGTTCTGTTCCCTAGGGCCAAAATCTCAATTTGCCTATCTGAAGAAGCTTGACAGTTCTTCTACATGTTTTAACTCAAGTAATGCCGTACTAGGAATCTCAAATGATTTACGAGCACATTTATTATCTAAATGAGGCTGGG
>WHSX01000150.1 GCA_009379865.1 Candidatus Nitrosocosmicus sp. | reverse complement strand
TCTTTACAACGGGATTAGTAAGGTCGGTTATCATAGTCTCTAGGATAGAAATCAGATCCTCTAATGATACAGGGTAAGATAGTTCTTTTCTAAAGGGCAACGTAAGATTAGAAATCTCTGGGATTGGAGCCCTTTCCCTAAATTCCTTGTCCCGTTCAGATATGCCTTGTTGATCTTTATTAGCAATTTTATCTAATCGAAAGATGGATTCTACTTTAAGTCTATGAATCAATGTTGATGTTAAAATTGCCACACCGCATACGCGCAAGTCCTTATAAGAAGATTTAGTTAAAGTAGACAATAAGGTCTCTAAAAGTTTTACAATATCTATTTGCCAAACGTCGTTCCTTTCTATTAAAGAAGGATTAAAAAGTAAATTTAATGGGGGCTGAGAAATTTTTTTCTTGGTAGAAACTTGATCGAATTCAACGCTTTCATCAACCATACCATCATATCAGGCGTACCCTATATTTTATTATATTCTACAGATATCAATATTACAAGCATTATAATTGTAGGAGTTAGTTTCCCCTAGGTCATTCTCAGATTTACTGCACTTTAACCGAAGATGAGAGGATGACAATCTTTTCCAGCCATATCCAAGAATTATCAAACTAAAAGAATTTTATATTGTTGCCTTACGTTAAAGAATTCGATCCTTCTTTTTTCTTGATAGATGGTAGTTTACTCAATCCAAATCGTAATCCAATAGTACTCAAGAATAAATATAGAATCATTTGTAAATTAGCATGCATTATTGGTACGGATGTATCGATACTCCACATAATGATTACGGGAAAGATGTCACGAAATTTAGATTTATCACAGATAATTTAAAAATAATAGGAGACAAAGGAAATAAGATCCCTGACAAATCTTGGATGCTGTACTTGTTAGAAATTTTTAATATCCAACATGTCGCGGTAGAATTAAACCTAATATGCCAATTTGATAACCAGGACTATTTTGAGGCAATCTTCAGAGGTCATAATCAATATCGATTTACTAAAGTCTTACCACAAATAGGACACTCGTACCATAGAGAAATCCATTTCATAGATAATGACTCAAGATTGGAATTCTATTTAAAAGATCTTAATTCAAGTGAAGATGAAAAATTTTCTCTCAAAGTGGATCGAGGACAATTTGCTTTTCAGTTTTATCAGAGTTTTACTGGAGTAGAGTGGTGGAACAGAATTAGTTATTCCCCATATCCAATCAGGTATGAAATTGAAATTTCAAATCTGATGTATGGATATAATGACGATTTGGATGATCCGAACTCTCAGCTGTTTTTCCCGATAGGTTCAATTTATGAGAACAAAGATGGCGCCACTCACTCTTACCCCGCAAAACTCTATGATATTACCAGGAGAAACGGCTGTGTTTGTTACTCAGTAAGGTAAACTTATTAACTCTTGCCTAATTCTAAAAGCATTAATTAATTAGATGCGGACGAAACTCGAATTTGGAATTCTTATATGCTCAAATGCTTCGGGATAAACAATCTTGCTTAATATTTCAATTCCAGTTACGATTCTAGGATTGGGTTTACTGAAAAACGCATTGGAATTTACGAGGTAGATTTCCCTATTCTTATTTGCTCTCAATGAATCCCAATTAGAATCCTTAATCTTGTGGTATTCGTTTTGAGACCGGGCAATATCAAATCCGCATGACATGATAATCACCTTGTCAGGATTCAACTGCACAATATTCAATGTGCTAATCCGGTGCGAATCCGAACCGCCTTGTCCATTTAATCCCTTTGCTCCAACTATATCTAGCATATCAGGTACCCAATGCCCTGCGAGATAGAATGGGTCCAGCCAATCCAAACACATTACTTTCGGTCGATTAACCAAAAGGTGTTTATTATTAGGTTCGTGTAAAATTGATTTTATTGTGCTAATTCTTTCTTTAAGTTGATTAATAATTTTCAGAGATTCTTCTGCCCTATCTAATTCTTTACCTAAAACTAGTATACTTTGAAATATTTCAACAAGGTTGATAGGATTTAGTACTAGATTACGTGGTTTATATCCTAATATATCAAATGTGGTCTGTATCTCTTTGTCAAAAGGTGCGCACACTGAGCACATGTTCTGGCTAATAATCAAATCGGGTTTTATTTCCCTTATTTTATCTATATCAATCTTGAATAAAGGCTCATTTTTAATTGACATCTCCCTTACCTTCTTGTCTATATCTGAACTATCCAGTTTTTCAAAGCTTATTGTTGGTTTAATTATTCTTGGTATTTGTAAAGCTTTTTTGGGATAAGTACATTCGTGAGTTACACCTTTGAGGATACCCTCAAGTCCTAATTCGAAAATGATTTCGGTTGCACTGGGTAAGAATGATAGAATTCTAGTGTAGGTTGTCACAGGAATTTGGCCTCTTAATAACGTCTAATCTCAAACTTAACCAATTCCTCATTTTCAATGATGTTTATGCAAGATATACAGACTCTTAAAAAAGTCAATAGTTACTTTTGAATTAAGCTTACTTGAACCATTTGTCCGATCAGTAAAAGTATAGGGAATTTCTTTAATCTTTATTGATTTTGACTTCACTAATATCTCTAGAAGAATCTTAAAACCTGACGTGTTAAATTGCATTTTTCTAACGACGTCTCTTTTTGTTACAAAAAATCCGGACATTGGATCTGATACATTTGATAATCTGAATATGAGTTTTGATAAATTAGTGGCAAACTTACTATAAAAAATCCGCTTTGAAGTCCACCCTACTATTCTACCTCCTTTCAAGTATCGTGACGCGATTACTAAGTCACAATTTGAATTTCTTATCTCCCCAATCAGACTATTGATATGTAATGGGGTATGAGAAAAGTCAGCATCCATTACTATAAGGTAGTCACTAATTGATGATTTGAATCCCTCATAAATTGCTGAAATCAAACCGGAACGCTCCTTTCTCTTTACTATCTTTATGAAAAAGCTCTCGTCATGAAGGGGATATATAAAAAAATGCTTGTGTGACTGAACACCTACAGTATCTCGTATCTTGTACAAATAGAATCCTTTTTTTTCATTAAAAGCTTCAATAATTTTATCAACAGTGCAATCTGGAGAATTATCATCAATGATGACTATCTCATAGCAGCCTTGGTCTTTGACACAGGTATTTATGGAATTTACTAAATTAACTATATTCTGTGATTCATTATAAGTTGGGATAATAATTGAGAATAAGGGAGGATTGTTGAGTTTCTTTATCAAGTCATCCTGAGTTTTTCTACATATTATATTCTCGTTCATCATTACATCCCGTATCTATTGGTCTCTTTCGAATTTCATTCCAAAAGTAAATATATAAATGTATTACAGGTAAGGCAAAATCTACAAATTACTCCAACTTAACATTATTGAGACGGACGCTGTCTATTATTCTATTGATGATAGGTGAGAATTTATCGAATTCATCTTTTTGAGTGGTAAATATGATCTCAAACAAGTAAGTGTTGTTTCTTATCATTATTTCTTTTGATTTGGTAGCGCCCAAATTTGAATTGTAAGTGTATAGGAGCTCTTTTCCCGAAATCTTTGAGAAATTCATATCATTCACTGAAATTAATTTAAGGTTCTGTAAGTTATTTGCCAGGTAGCGAATCTCATTAATTAAATCGACCTTTAAGAAATCGTTTTCACCATATGTGGTACCTGATAAATTATTATCACCCCTACGGTGATAGAAATCAACCCTTTCCAAATAATGATCTTGAGGATTATCTTGTTCCGCTATGAAAGATACTCTATTTTGCCCCAAAACTTTATTCCAATTACTCGGATATTTCAAAACAAACCCTTCTGGTGACTTATAAATAGATTCTATAATAATGCTCGATGGAATATCTACTGTGTTATTTGTAAAAATTTCAACATCAGAAATTATATTATAAATTGTTGGAATGTAACTAAAGTAACTATCAGGAGTAGTACCAAATGAAATAATATAAACATAATCATCTTTGATTGTCCAAAATTGCAAAACTTTAATTATTCTATTATCAGTTTCATGAGTGAACAATATCCTCTCCCATATTGTACCTGATAATACGTAAGGATTTGAATCTATTAAGTGAAATTCTTGTAGTGACTTCGATAGAATTTTTAGTGCTTGATTAGAGTATTCATGAAGTGACATGTTTGATTGCAATTTCTCCATTCCAAACGTCATTTTATCTCCAAATAGATCATAATTATTTGGAGGAATCAAAGTAATGACGCCGTTATCCTTGTATGTACTATTAACTACTGTCCAACTAGATGGAAAACTGAAATTAAAACCTCGGTCATTTTGTGAGGAATAATTATTCCAGGAGGATTCTATCTTCCCAAAAGACTTACCATCATCAAGACCAAAGAAAAAGACTATAAGAAAGGAAAATGCAATGGCCAAAAATGATCGACCTAGCGCAGTTCCCATCTTATTTTCCTGAGGTAAAGGGGATTATCAAATTATGGGATCTCTGACTCCAGTTACTGCCAACAATCCCTAATCAATCTGTCAAAAAATGGCAAAATATCAGAGGTTTGTTTTACACACAACTCAATCCAATCGATAAAGTGAGTAATCCATGTTCGAACCTCATAAAACTATCTTAGCAGTCTACAAGAATGTACTGGCTATCTTTCCTGTTGTACAGGCCTTATCATAATTTCATTTACATTCATATGATTTGGAGAATCTATTGCAAATAGAATAGCATTTGCTATATCTTGAGCTTGAAGCGGTTCCGTTTTTTTAACCGATTCCAGAAAACCTTGAAGTGAACTATCAGTAATGGTATCGTTAAGTTCCGTTGCGACTACGCCTGGTTCGATGCAGGTAACACGAATGTTGGATCGCTGACTCAATTCCTGTCTTAATCCTTCGCTAAATGCGGTAACGGCATGCTTTGTTGCACAGTAAACACTCCCTGCTGGAAAAACTAACCTACCTGCTATTGAAGATATATTCACTATGTGACCAGATTTATTTGCTAGCATATGAGGAATTACAGATGCGGTACTATACAGGACACCCTTAATGTTTACATCAACCATTTTATCCCACTCGTCTATTTTTAAGTTCTTAACAAAACTCAATGGCATTAGGCCAGCGTTATTTATTAGAACGTCAATCCTCCCATATTTGTCGATGGCCAAATTTGCAAGGTTGGTACATTCTTCTTTCTTTGTTACATCTAATTGATTTATTAGAATCTCCCCATTTTGATCTCTAACTGCCTGCTTCAAACTCTCTAATTTATCAACCCTCCGTGCCCCTGCAACAATGGTTGCTCCTGCTCTAGATAACGTTAAGGCAGTTGTATATCCTATCCCACTACTTGCCCCTGTGATTAGTATGACTTTATCCTTAATCATTTGTTATATCATTATTCTCCGCCTAAATTTATTCATATTCAAGTATTTGTTTTTTCTTTCATACATCCAATCTTTTTATTGGCATGATTTTTAGGTCAGTGATTGAACCTAGAAATTGTAAATTTTTTTCCGGTAAATGTTATTGACTTGGCATATTTACCACGTTATTATACTGATTGTATTATGGCTTCTTTTACTTCGGAATAAAACTCATATCTTTTTTGGGAACTGAATAATTGATTAGTCTCATTATAAGGTCTTCTGTTTTCATTGTCAAATAGCATACTAGATCGACGATCCATTACTAATAGATCTTGATTATTCAATTTCTTATTTGTCTTTAACTACTATTAACCTAAAATCCTTTCAAGATAGTTATATTCAACAGTCATTAAGGCGTAAAAATATCAAATATTCGTTAGACCATAAACATGAGAAAGGAAAAAATGGAGTTTAATATGGTGTATTATTTAGGACCATGATACTCTTCTGGGAAGGCATCTGATTCAACTGTTTCGATAGGCTCACCCGTGGGCAACGGTGCTTCCTTTGGTACTTCATATTTGAATATCTCAGGAAAGTCAATTTTCACTATGACATTCATACCTACCTGATAAATCTCAGACTTGGGAAAATCAAATCTTTTATTATTTTCTCCAAAAACCACTATTTTATCATTAGTCTCCTTCAATACATGACCAACATGGTCTTCATTCTTAGCTCGAACTCCCTTGTTAAATAAAGTGTTTGGATATTTTCCCTCATATGATGCTAAATCCACCATCTTATCTGGTTCACCCCAAGGATCCTGTCTACCTGCCGGAAGCGGGGCATCTCTTGGTACTGCATATTTTGCCAAGTCTGCAGAATTTAATCCAATTAAAACATTGGCGCCTACTTGTTCAATTTCCTTTATGGGAATATCATACCTTTCATTTTTTCCTCCAAATACTATTATTTTATCAGGAGTTTCTCTGACTACATACCCTACATTTGGTTCATCTAATGCTTTAACACCTTTATTGAAGTATTTACCAGAAGTCATCAAAGATATAGATAAAAATAGTATAATTAAACCTTTTATGACAAAAGAGGGGACAATCCAGTAATTCTTGCCGTAAAAGAATGTGCTGCCAATTAGAGGTCATATCCTAACCATTTAGATTCAAAAATTAGTTTTGTAGTATGAGCATCTAAACCCCTGTTTCTACAAAATTGATTTGATACCGCCTTAAACGGGTCCAGGAGGGTTGCATCTAGCTTATTCTGGGATCATAGAGATGATGAGATGCAGAAAATAACCAAGATATTGTTTAATAATATCACTGTTTGTTGCAACACCTGCAATCATTGAACTTTGTTTCAGAAGATAGGCCAGGCTATGATAAAGACGATTGAAAGCAAATGACAGGAACTAACACAAATACTGACTGCATTCCAGCATCCAAATAAAGGTCCACCCAGTAAACCATATTGGGAAATGAACAGAAATATCAGATATGATAGTATAGGAATAGGCATATTGTAACTGTATCGGAAAATGTACGATCAGGATTCTGAGCTTGAAATTACTGGAGTGAAGACCTTTAACATTACAAGCATATTAACTGGGAGTATAAGTATCTTATTTGGTGATGAACTAGATGGTAGTAGAAGATAGCATAAAATCATATCCTGAAGAATTGTACATTAATGATTTATACAAGATACATAGGAGAGATATCTACAAGGAACAATATCTTATAGGCACAAAGATCAAAAAGGATAGAAAGGTAGTCAACGTTCAAGAGATGACACTAGATAGAATATTACTTAGAGAATTAAGGGACAGATTAAACAAGATGTCCTTAGACTAACCCATTCATAAAGACCATAAGGATTCTATTATTATAGAACTCTATTTCCCATAATAATTTTACATTCAATAGTAGTCTGATATTTATATAAAGTGAAGATGTGATGATTCTGCGGGCTCGCGTCTGACCGGGATGGAATCGGGTCCACGGGAACTAGATCTCGAGTAATTAGTCCAAAGATCTTATGAAAAGATGTGTGAATATATCGCAATTTCTCTAAATTATTTTAAAGATAATACAAGAAGAAAAATCAAACGATATTTGTCTTTCAAATGA
>WHSX01000014.1 GCA_009379865.1 Candidatus Nitrosocosmicus sp. | reverse complement strand
TACAGAACAATAGGATCAGTCAATGTACCATGGCTACAGATCGAAACCTTAGGGCCGCCCTATATGCTGCGCAATAATGACTGTTATCATTCTTTATTCTAAAAAATATTGTCATACATATTCAATTTAACTTAAACCTGATTTCTTAATACTCCAATTATATAACTTAGTATTTACCTGCCACAATCTACAGACATGTTAAACTCGCTATCTGGATCGAAAGATTTGACTTTATAGGAAGATAAAAAATTTTACCTTATAATATAAAAATACTAATTATTAGATTCCTTCTCTACCATCCTGGATAATAGCTTCGTGATTTGGTGAAAACAAATTGTATTTGAATTTTTAATTCATACTCAAAAAGTAAAACTTAATTAGAAGATTATAAATATTGTTGAATTAATTAAAATATGCTTACCCCGTGTTCATTTAGGAAATTGAAGGAATCTAAATACCAATTTCCGCTAACAACTACAATTGTTAACAATCCAGATATACTGTTGGCTATTTATTTAGATTCGTTAAATCTACCGGTAAACGAACTTAGTATAGTTTGGGATAAGAGGATGCTTATCTATATTATGAAAAATTATAGAGAAATAATTCTTCATGTTGAACAACTGTCTAAACAAAAAGGCATCAAATTCCGTGTAATAGTAGAATTAAATGAAGATATAGATTGTTTCTTAACATCTTTAAGATATTGTGATTTAAGGTATCTAGACAATATCCAAGAAAATTTTCAAATATCTGATAATAGAATATGTATAATACCATTGTTCAATACACTTAACGAACAGCTCGACCAAATTCTATGGAGCAACTCTAAATATATGATTAATCAAAAACAAAGTCTATTTTATAGTCTGTGGAAAAAGACCAAACCACTGTCAAGAGAAAAGGATAAGTTAAGTTAATAATTATCATCAATTCTTAAAAAAATGACTGATTGTCTTCTGAATTATCAAATTTATAAATTGCGTACCATTAGGATGAACTGTGTATTATTTGGTGTAACCATGGACCACCCCCCTTGGGTAGTCCATGATAATCATATTTATTGACGTAATCAAAGTAGTTAGTCCCTTGCACTGCCGGAAGGATCGTAACATGTATGAGATATTATTTTTTTCAATGCTCCTATTTCTAAATTTTGTTTTGTCACTAACGCCATTAACGTTGATAGCATTAGTTCGAAATCCTAGATGACGAACTCGAAAGGATAAATGATTGATTGCGATTCTTCAATAAATAATCGAAATGGTAGACATTGAAGGGATTTGCTCTAATCAGTCTGCTTTGATCATCCAATTAAGTTAATGCATTCGGTAACAATAATTTCAAACCGAAGACAAAAATTCCCGAGCATTTAATATTAATAGGTCTCGATTAGATAGATAAATAAATTATGTATAATGACTTAACCATAATTACAGCAGATCCTATCTCCATACGCGAGAGTGAGAAGTTTGAAATTATCTGCTCTTCTGAGGAGATTGAACATGTTTCTCAGACATGCAGTTTTGACAGTTTGATAAACATCATAGAAGAGGATAAACCACACATAATAACAGTAATTGTTAATAATATGTATGGAAAGACTGTTGTTTTATTTCTATCTTGTCTAATGTCAAAAAAATATAAACCCTTTCTCTATAATTTTATGTTTAAATATATTCCACCAAGAAAGAATTATTGCAATACGGTTTATACTTCTGTAGATATATTAGCCATATTTTCGTTGAGAATATACTGCTAAAATTCCTATTGTAGAATTTGTCTATGATAAATGCAATCTACATATGGAGAATCGATTACTTCCATCCGAAGCAGATCTTTTGTGTCTAAATTGTAATCAACCAAATCCATAATTCTTGATGATTTACATTTCTTTAAGTACTTTTCAGACATTGAAGCATCAAGTTCACTGTTGTGTTACTTAGGAGCTGAATGCACTAGGCTACAATGAATGAGAAACAAAGATTGCAGCGCCGCCCTAAAGGCGGCGCTAATTTGTCTGATTTACAGCGGAGATGAATACACAATACTCCAATATTTGAATCTCGTCTATCTAATGTCCTCAAGTATTTTGATTTATTTTGAGAATAATATAAGTAATGCTTACAAACTAGGTTACCTTTTCTATTTGATACTAGAATCTACCAATGTTAGATTAAGGTCAATTCTAAATACAATAGATTAAATCCTCATAGGATATTGCGGGGATGTCTAATTAATAAATCTAGAATTTGTGAATCACGGGTTCACGGAGTTGTAGGTAACCATTAGTTTACCTAGCGTAGTAATATTTATCACAGTTTTTCCTCGATCCCCTTTGTTCACCTCTACTAATCCAAGATCTGCTAATCCTTTGTTCTCTCTACCTCCTTGAATATGATAGCTTAAGAGCGGCTTGCCGTATCCAGATATCTGTTCTAGTTCTTCTAAACTATTCACCAACCCACCTATACTATCAATACTTTTTAGTATTTTTATTTTGGTATCTGATATGATTTCACTGTAACTGAACTTTAGTACTGGTAGTACGAGAGGTACTGTGTGATCGTGGTCCATTGCAAAAGCCTTTATTCCATTAATAAACGCTGATGAGAGTGCAGCACTACTGATTAATTTATCCCCGGCACTCACATTCATTAATATTTGTTGATATTCTAGACTCTTCTTTAGCAATACTTCGTTGACTCTTTCGATGGTATCTTTTACAACATTTTCCTTTTCAACAAGTATTATCTCTGAACCAATACCTATTATCATCTCCATCTTTTTAGAATATTCTATAGCATTAGATTCGTCACTTGCATAACATATGAGTATAAGTTGATGAACCGGGAAATTTCTAATACCTAATGAAATTCCCTCTTGATCGTCGTAACCAAAAGTAGCTATCTGAAGAGTCTTCAACACAAACATTTTGATAGTAAAACATAAATAAAAATATAACGGTTATTTTTAATTATTGGGTTATAATTCCAACTAATTACATTAAATTTGAATTGGTAATTGATCTTCATTAGAAAAATCAATTGCTATTGACTCATTATAACAGCGCCGCCTCTTGGCGCGACGCATGACAATCGTATTTTGTTTTGCTATAGTCAACCTCGTTTGACTATTTTTTCTCATTTTTTCAAATATAGGAAAATGCAGTATGATGTAACTAATTGATGGTTTACTCGATGTTCTACTGGTGGTTATTAGTTGGTGTCAAGGTTTTTCTAACTATTGTTTTTGGAAGATATTGTTTAATGTAATATATAATACTGTAAATAATAACAATAGGAAATACCCGGACATCTATGACACCCTGACAGTGGTATAGATTGAAAGGCGTAATTGGGGTTATCAAATAAGATAGTCAAGATTCAAAAGGATTCCGTCGCCATTGAGAGGCAGCGGATGAAAGTCATGTATGTGTTTTGATTACACAAATATGTTAACTATTCCTAAGAACAGCAAGTTTTTTTATTTAGCCAGATTGACAAAATAGCATGAGAATAAATAACATGTTAGGTTCTATGGTTGTTATAATAGCTCTGGTATTAGTCATGATAGCAAGTCTTCCTATCGTAAATGCGCTTCCAAAAATGGACCCCGAAGATCCTGGCATTTGCCTTGATACTGGAAAAAAGAGTGGTTCTGTAGGAGCTGCAGTCTTTAAATGTTGCTGGCATGAATTAGTTTCGCCAGGGACAGGAGGCGTTGGAGAGAACTTGGACAAAGAGGAATACTGTATGGAATGTGAGGATGGCGGCACAAGAGGTTATATCAACTGCACAGATCCTGAACTCCAATATCGTGATGGAGGTAAACCACTACCCCCGTTGTCAGGTACCATAAATAATGGCCAAATATCTGATAATCCTCTGACTAGTAATAATGATAATCCAAATCCTGGTATTGCACCTAAAGGCGGACTAGCAGGAGGAATAGAGAATCTTCAAAGCAATAACAATATGATTCAAGCCTCTCCAGACTCTGGTTAAGATGAATCTACTACTGCTACTGAAGATCAAGCCGAAAACCTTCCTCAAACAGAAAATGTCTCGGAAAGTTCACCGAACAACTAGCGAAGGAGCAGTATCGACTAGGTAGATACCTCTTTTATTTTTGTAATTTTAATTTACAGACCATCTCTAGAATTTGGTATTATATCACTCCAGCATTTAGAATATTTTCTATAATCTATACACTATGAATAGTTTCGACACCTATAGGGCGGCGCGTAATAGTTATAATCTGAGTGCATCTAAACAAACATCTAATTAGAACTATTTCAAAGAACAAGCTTTTCCTAATGGTAAAATCTTAATAATTCAACAATTGACATTTAACTCAAAATTCACATGGTTGACGAGATAGTGGTAACCGTCACAGACTGGACTATAAAGCATCCCGGCAAGCCAGCCTACAAAGGATTGTATTCTCTTGTCAAACATATCTACCAAGATGACGGCGAAATAGTAACTGAGAGTTTTGTTTTGGACAAAGAGGTTCTAGAAATAATGAGGACTAAAACCTTGGCATTACTGATAGATGATGATAAACCAGGTAAGAAAAAGTTAAGAAAGTAATCAAAATTATGGAGTTATTTATATTATATTAACATAATTATTGCATGACTAGATCCACCCTGTTAATATTTGTCGGAATTCTTAGTATAGTAGTATTTTTTAACACCTGGAGTTTGCATGTAGTTACAGCACAATCGTCAATAGAGAACTCTTCAAATTTAACTTCTCGAAATAATCCTAGTGTAACAGTAGGTGAAATGTTAAACGGGACGAACATGCAAGGAAATAATTCTAATGAGTCAGACAGTAATTTAGGGTTAATCTAACAATTACAAATTTCCGGGACATAGACTTTTGAATATTATAGCAGAACAAATAGGTGGGACGAGTATGAAATTTGATACTAGTTTACAATTAATTTTGAAAACTTACAAAAGTCATTACATTAAGGTAATGTTTAGATCGTATTGCCATCTTTATTTTGAAGACATGATTTATCAATGTCTCTAGTAGTAGAGGTCTTCATCTTTTGACAAAGCAAGCTATTTCCTTGCAAAATACTACGGTCTCCAGAAACAACCTGCCCGTTATGTTCAAGAGAATTGTAAATTAATAATCATATTTATGATGCTTTCGTTAAAGAGAAATCCTTTAACTACAATCATCAGTGAGAAGATGTATTTGGTGGAATGTAGTTTGTTATAGGAGAACCATGGTGATGAATAAGTGACCATTCGTAATTTGGTTCCATTCTTTCAAATGCATTGGTAGCAATCACACCCGTCCTAATCACTCGACCGCTATATGGATCTTTTGTTTCTATGTTTTCTATACATACAACTACTGCAATTTTATTATCAAAGATCTTAATTTTTGTGTTTGTGATTGTAAACCTTATCATCTCTGTGTTGCTAAATATTGTTGTCCAGCTTTCCCTTATTGCCAACCAACCAGTAAATAAATCCCACCCTGGATGTATGCAAACAACATTTTCATCATGTTTCCATATATTGTCCATTGATTCGATAGATAGGTTTTCAAAAGCACGGTAAAACCTTATGTTAACTTGATTTACCTTTTCACTTGCAATTCCATTATCTTTTTGCATTTAACAGATGGTACTCCTAAAGCATATTATTTACAGGTTGTATAATTGGGCGCGGCCCTGTTAATTTAAGGAAATCTTATAGCTTGAAGACGCTCTATCTGATATGTGATTAACAGAAACAGAACACCTTCAAAGTATGTATACTATGGTCTGTATTTGTATTTTTCAGGCTTATCCTTAAGACAAACCTCAGAAAGACTTGCTTTCCTTGCCAAACGAAACCATGTATCAATTTGGAACTGGATTCAAAAGTACCATCCACAAAAGTTGTCATATCTTAGGAGGAAAATACCAGAGTATGTTGTTGATGAGATACTGATAAAGGTTGGTTCTCAATATATCTGGATTTGGATTGCAATAGAGCCTGAAAACAGTGAAATTCTCGCACAAAACATATCCAAAGAAAGAAATATGCTAATAGCAGAACGATTCATTGCTGATTTAGTCAAGATTCATGGAAGACACCCTGTATCAACGGACGGTGGAACTTGGTATCCACAAGCTTGTAAATTCCTAAAACTCGATCACCATATCCATTCATCTATAGGGAAAAGCCTGATAGAAAGAACGATACAGTACATTAAGGACAGAACAGAAAGTTTTGACGATTACTTTCCATGTAAGTTAAAGAATTGTAAGCTAAAGCATGTAAGGAATTGGATACAACTATTTGTAGATCATCATGATAGTGAATTAAAAATGCTTAAGTGAACAGAGCCCTTTTTAGATAACAAATCTTAATGTAGAATGCATCATTTAGGCTTGATGTTTACATCTGGAAGAGGTTTTCAAATGTTCATAATAACATTATATATTTGCTTTGCGCTCTACAGTTATGTCTACTTCAAGAAATGATAATATACTTTTTTCCAAGAATAAGTTTACCAAAAAGGGATCAGGCATTCAACTGCTATTGGGCATCATAGTTTTAATTGCAGCTATTCGGATAGATATAAGCGCAGGTATTGAAATACTATTCTACGTGTTATTAGCTGTAGGGATTATTTTGATTGTTTCCTCTTTTCTTATTCTCATCAATCAGTATGAGAGGGCAATAATTTTAAGATTAGGTAAATATAGGAAACAAGTAGAACCAGGAATTCATACTAGAATACCTCTTGCAGATAATGTTTTAGTTATAGATGTTCGTGAAAAAGTAACAGAGTTTAAGGCAGAAAGAATGCTTACAAAGGATAATGTTCCGGTAACTATTGATGCAATACTGAGGTATAAAATCATTGAGGAAAAAGCTAGCGATGCGTATCTTAATGTAGAAAACTTCAATGACATGATACAACAAGTCTCACAGACTACTTTACGTAACAATATTGGTTCTTCTTTATTTCAAGAAATTCTATCTAGGAGAGAGGAAATTAACGAAAACATCAAATCAAAAATCGCAGTGGAATCTGACAATTGGGGCATAATGGTAACAGGTGTGGAAATCAGACAGGTAATAATTCCACAGGAGTTAGAATCGGCCATGTCGATGCAAGCACAAGCTCAGAGGGAAAAGCAAGCAAGAGTTACATACGGAGAATCAGAGGTCCTTGTGGCCCAAAAATTTTTGGATGCATCTAAAGTTTATTCAAATAATCCTGTTGCATATGCATTGAGACAATCAAATATGCTATATGAAACAATGAAAATTCAAGGAAATGCGGTCATAATGGTCCCATCCGAAACATTAAATTCCATTGGTTTTGGAAACTTAGGGGCAACTATTGCATATCTTGCCAGCTTGAAAGATAGTATAAATAAATCAACGGACAAATCAAGCGAGTCAAAACAGGAATGACAAGGTATCATTATCAAAAACAAATGGTTGATGTAAAAATAACTGTCATTTAAATAGTTCAGACAATCTTATTTATCTAAAATCAATCATGTTATCTAATAGTACTGTAAAAATTAATATATATCGATTAGAGTAAATGTATATGACTTCTACTTTAAATCAAATTCCTACTTGGACCTTTAAAGCAGACTATGTTGAAACCTGTAATTGTGATTATGGATGTCCGTGTAATTTCAATGGATTTCCTTCTAATGGTTTCTGTAGAGCATTAGTATTGTTTCACATTCGCTCAGGAAACTATGGCGATACAAGACTTGACGGAATTGATGTAATTTGCGCTTTCTCTTGGCCCAAAGCAATCCATGAAGGAAATGGTACTGCTCAATTATTCATATCAAAAAATACAAGTAATGAACAAAGAAACTCCATCATATCTATTTTTTCAGGTCAAGCTAAAGGTGAAGGGCCCTTTGCATTATTTGCAGGAACTTTCAAGTTTCTCTTAGAGCCGCAATTTGTCGATATACAAACTAAAATAGACGGCAAAAAAAGTAGCTTTTCCGTTCCGGGGATCATAGATGTGCAGTCAGAAAGCTTTGTTAACCCTGTTACAGGCGAAGAACAAGATACAAAAATACAATTACCCAAAGGTTTTATCTGGAAACTTGCAGAAGCAGCAAAAACCAAAGTAATGAAAATTACAACCCCCCACCTTAATTATGACCATTCGGGTAAGAATGCGCTTTACTCTGTCATAGAATACAAGGGACCTTAAAGGTAACCTTATTTTACCATACAAATACGCAAGCTGTTTAAGAGCGTTATTTTATTGGATAAATCTCAAAAGATAATATTCATCCCCCTCATTTCTATTTCTGTCATTACATGGCTTTTTTCCATAGAACAACCAGACATGATGGAGGCCATGATGACACTAAACCCAATAGCAGTTGCTATATTTACAATAAGTTGGACCATCGGGATGGCAGCCATGATGTTTCCAGCAATAATTCCAATGGTGTTACTATACAATCGCATAATCTCTAACGATCAAAATAATAATAATAATAATAATAATAATAACAAAAATGATAATTTATCACTAGTTAGTAAATTCAATCAGCATACAGATAATTTAGAAGAAAGAGAAAATAGACAACATTCCAGATCATTTGTACATCTTTCTAAAAGGGCTATTAAAACATCAGGATTTGTAGGAACATACCTTTTGGTCTGGGCATTAACAGGTGTTATGCTGCTAGTGTTTTGGTCTATAATTATGAATAATCTGTTTATAGGACATAGCGCACAAGATTTTACGATTGTGTCTGGAATTTTGCTCATTGTGTCTGGAATTTACCAATTTAGCCCATTGAAGGAAAGATGTTTGGGTTATTGCGAATCGCCCTTATCATTTTTTATGAAAAGATGGAAAGGAAACCAATTGAAAGACGGGTTAAAGATGGGTCTGTATCACGGCATGTACTGTCTTGGATGTTGTTGGCCTTATTTTTTACTCATGATTGCATTAGGATGGATGAACATATTATGGATGGGAATGTTTGCAGCAATAATTTTTGCAGAGAAAGTCTGGTCTAAAGGAATCTGGATTGCAAGAGGAGCAGGTATTGTATTTGTAATTGCAGGTTTTCTTTCAATAACAGGAATAATACCAATTATAACAGAAGAAGGCGGAATGCATAATTCTTACAATGAGATGAACAGTATGATGGTGGAAGATTCTAGCCAAGATAAGGATGAGAATAATATTAGCGATAACAATACGAATATGGAAATGGATATGAGTTGATGAGAATAGTAATTAAATAAAGAATATTTGCATTATTTTCATAATCATATTTGAATAAGGTAAAATTTCCTACAAAACAAGGTAATTTTATATTTTAGTATATTTATCTAATTGCATGACGGATAGCATCCCATCTTGGAAAGCTTCTGGAGATTGGTTTGATGTATGTAAATGTAAAATACCATGTCCTTGTGAATTTGCTCAAGAACCTACCTTTGGAGATTGCGAGGGTATATTGGCGTATCATATCAACAAAGGACATTACGGTGATACAACATTGGAAGGATTGAATGCATTGGCTATAGGAGCCTTTGAAGGAAATATTTGGGCGGGAAATACAAAAGTAAATCTGGGCTTATTTTTTGATGTGCGTGCTGATGAAAAACAAAGAGAGGCGCTTCAGATGATTTTTAGTGGTAAAGCAGGGGGATTTATGGCTGAATTTGCCAAGTTGATAGGGGAAATTAAGGGAATTGATTTTGCCCCCATAAGATTTGAAATATCTGAGGATTTGAGCCAGTGGAGTGCCGAGATTCCTGGAAAAGTTCTTGCGAAAGCAGTAGCATTAGGAGGCCCAATGACTCCACTAGGAAAAAGAGTTCAGACAATAAATCCGCCTGGAAGTGAGGTTGGTCCAGGTGCCGTTGCTACATGGGGAACATCTTTAAATGATGAAGTAGATACAATGAGTTTTAAGTGGAAGAGAGATGGCAGGTCTAGCAAGCATATACCATTTAGCTGGGAAGGACCCTAGTAAGAGTTATCATTGAGATAAAAACACGTAATTTTAGTACAAATTATTTATCTACTAATCTTCAATATTAACGTTACCATAATTAGGTAGCGGGTTCGGGGGTATGAGAAACAAATTTGACTCATTCACCTACTATTATAATCAAAAATAATGTGACCAAATTTTTGCAATTAAATGGCTCTTAAAATAGGTGGTTCATTATTGTTTTGTTAATGATGATAATCGTTTTACTATCAATGGACTGGTCCCAAGTGGGTTTGAGTCGTGTAGGTAAAGAGGTTAAATGAATATATAGTATAGATCAGATATAAAAAGACAACAATGCTGATAAAGTCATCTGCAAAGGATTTACGTAATATGGTAAAGAGGCTCTAATACTACTTTTATTGAATTAATAAATTCTTATTTTATTATATAAAAATCATATAAGCATTCCTAATTGATGATAACCATCATTACAAGATATTACTTTTCAAACATGTATTATGATTTCATAACATTGTAATAAATATTGTATTTCGAGATCCCTATGCTAGTCTATCATCTGTACATTATATTTTATTAATAAGACTCGATTTCGTGTTTCAATAATTAGTTAACAATATGACTTTAATGTATAGTTGTAAATATCATTCTTTCTTTTAGGATGGATATATCAATCCATGTCGAAAGTTAACTGTAAAATTCATTTAACTTGAGACATGGTGCAATTTTATTTTCTGACATCGTCACCTATGTAAAAGGATATTATGCAACAATGATAGAAAGAGTGAAATATTATTATGAAATAAACTACATTTCAGTCATTCTTAAAAATTGATAAAAACATTATAACAAATATTGGTCGAGATTAGATTGTTTTCAAACCATCCACTACGTATTGAACAGCAATTGCAGCAACCAGAACTGCAAATATCCTAGTAATGATTAGCGAACCACGTCTACCAAGTATTCGGTATATTGTTCCAGTTAGGTAGAACACGATATATGTAAGCCCTATCACAATTGCAATTGATAACGTCGTTACTATCAACCCTGATGTTTGAAAGGAAAGTATCACAGTAGTAATGGCACCAGGACCAGCCAATAAAGGAAAGGCCAACGGAACTACACCTGATTCATCAGAAACAGTCCCTCCAAATCTCCACCCACCATGAGTTAACAATTCTATTGAGACTACAAAAAGCAAAATTCCACCGGCAATCATAAAACTAGAAATTGTAATCCCAAAGATTGACAGAATTTGCGTCCCTGCAACTGCAAAGATCATTAGTAAAGCACCAGCAGTAATTACGGTTGTTTTTAATACCCTATTGCGCTCTTTTTTTTGCATTTTTTGAGTTATGCTGGCGAATAACGGGATAATACCGATTGGGTTGATTACAACAAAAAGAGCTATAGTAGACCTTAAAAAATCATCTCCGAAAATATTTAAAAATGAAAATAAATCATGTGATGCAATAGAAACTATATCTTGAATCATCATATATTGAAAATCCATTTGTTATTTAGATTCATCTATATGACAAATTGTTATCAAAGAAATTTCATCAGTCTGGCTGGATAATGCCTCTTTGCTTCCGAAGATTTAAGAGCATACAAAAAGGAATTCAATGGATCGTCATAAAATAATAGTTGGTCATCATCCTGTTTCAAGGTTAAAGATGAATCATCATTTTTCCAATCATAAACTGATTCTGTCATCTGTTATACTAATATAATAAACTGGGTGGAATAAAAAGACAGATATTGACGCGGGTTCGGTGGGATTAAGTCCCTTATGGTATAAGGGTTCTGTGGACTTGATGAGGATAGCAGGTTGGTTGGATTTACTTCTTGACAAAATCAGCACGAGCAAAAATACTACTCACAGTGATATGTAATTGTAATCAATATTAATCTCAACAAATTTGGATGCTATAAAATTATTCAGATTGACTAGGTAATATTCATCATTTGAATTTAAGTTGTCCCAGAGGGATTTGAATATTGCCATTAAATGGGATCAGATATTTGTGGATTCATAATAGAATTTAGATAAGAATCTATTCGAATATATGAATGATAACTACGGAGGGATGGGATTTATTTACATGTTCGATAGTCATGAGTTCATGCTCACGCTATCTTCTCCTGATATTGAGAGGAAATCATAGTCCACGTGAAATATGTTTATTTGATAATCGATTCTGTGATAAATTGGAAGCGTAGGTAACTTACATAGACCTTCTAACCCATAGTAAAATCTTATACTGTAGCTTGTTAAGTAGAGTATCATAATGCAGAAGATTACTCCATTTTTGTGGTTCAACAACAATGCTAAAGATGCCGCAAATTTTTATACATCTATCTTCAAAAATTCAAAAATTGAAAACATTAACTACTATGGTGAGACAGGCGGAAAAGTATCTGGAAAACCTATAGGATCCATTATGACGGTTTCATTTCAACTAGCTGGACAAGATTTCATTGCGATAAATGGTGGGCCAAATTTCACTTTCAGTCCTGCGATATCTTTTTTTGTGAGCTGCGAAACCAGCCAAGAATTAGATGAGTTATGGAATAATCTTTCTGATGGATCAACCGTTCTCATGGAGCTTGGCAAATATCCATTTAGTGAAAAATTCGGATGGCTTGAAGATAAATATGGTATTTCATGGCAGCTAAACCTGACAGCACGTCCCCAAAAAATCGCTCCATTTTTAATGTACTTTGGAAGCCAGTATGGAAAAGCACAGGAAGCAATGAATTTTTACATTTCATTATTTAGTCAATCAAGTGTTATCAATATAGAACATTATGGCGCAGGAGAAAATGAACCTGAAGGAACAGTTAAGCGTATCATATTCTCACTAGATGGACAGGAATTCATGGCTCTTGATAGCAATATGGATCATCATTTTACATTCACTCCGGCTATATCGTTTGTAGTCAATTGTGAAACACAAGAAGAGATAAATGATCTTTGGGAAAAACTCTCCAAAGAAGGCATGCCTGAACAGTGCGGATGGATTAAGGACAAATATGGGGTTTCATGGCAGATTGTTTCTGTTGTTTTAGGTCAGATGTTAGGGGATGAAAATACTGAAAAATCAGATTGGGTCATGAAGGTGATGCTGGAAATGAAAAAAATCAATATCCTAGATCTGCAACAAGCGTATGAATCTCATTGATAGATTTTGAGACTGTTAACAACCCTAGTAAAATGAATCTCGACAATGGATTAAAGAGTGAAACATAATCAAAGATAGACTATTGATTCTTTGATAATTTTTTTTATTTTGGCGATTTTGATAGTCCTGTTTGCTGCTTATTTGTTAGAGTGTTTGCTGAGTATGAATTTGTAGAGATTATAACCGTTGGAGATAAGCAAATCTGTCATGTATAATCCAGATTGTGAAATGATATATGTGAATAATATGAATTCAGGCGATGTTTCAGTGATTAAATAAAATAATGATGTGATGGAGACTATAATAATGGGAGAACTTCCATTTGGGTGCTGTACAACACAAATAATGGGTACATATATGAGACAGATAGCATTTCAAACGCCGACTCGGTTATTGGAGTGGTACCTTTACCATTTGGAGTATTTCCGATTCTGGTAACAACCTAAAAATCCAGGTTCAGGAGAATATAGGTTTTAATGTATGGGGACGATCAGGAAGTATAGTGTTGTCTCAAGAATTTCATGATACAAAGGCATCTGAATTAAGACAAAGGTTTGCTGAATCTGGGAGAAAAACACCATATTCTTCATTTATCAAAATTTGAATGATTCAATGCAATTAAGCGGTTCTTGAACTGACAAATCGTTACTATAAATAGGTAGCGTATTCGGTGGGACGAGTGTGAAAATGCATACTAGTTTACAAAATATTTGTAAAATTCATGTCCGTATTATACCCAGAAAATTCAATATAGGACAAGATATTGAAAGTTTGATGCGGTTACGAACCGATTGTGTTTAATGCCGATAAAATTTCTCCAATTAAGGTTCCAATATTTTTTAAATAGTAGAGTGATAAAATATCATAGATCTTTAGTGACATATAATACACGTCAGATTTTTTAGATAGTAAAGTAAAGTCTTATGACGAAAGTTTTCTGTATTAGCGATTTACCAATTCAATAAAAATACCAGTATTCGATTGATTTTTAGAATACACATCGTTAAACATGACGGAAAAATATGATTAGATTGTATACTGATTGATACGTCTAATAACATCATCTAGTTTCCTGAAAAATGTTTTATATATAATGAATTTGAAGTCAAACGGTATCTTTATGTCTAATTTTGATCCAGAACAGTATAAGGAAGGTCAACGTCAAGGTTGGAATAATGTTGCTGATGGTTGGCATAAGTGGTGGAAAATAACTGAAATTGCGGGCAAGTATGTTAGTAAACGTATGATTGAACTTGCTGAAATAAAGCAAGGTTCCAGAGTCCTTGATGTAGCGACTGGTCTAGGAGAACCAGCTATAACTGCTGCACAGGAGGTAGGTGACAGCGGTCGAGTATTAGCTATCGACTTATCAACCCAGATGCTGTCAGTTGCAAAACAACGAACAATCTCGTCAGGTTTACAAAATGTAATAGAATTTCAAGAGGGTGATTCAGAAACAATTCATCTACCAAGCTTGACATTTGATGCAGCCCTTTGTAGATTTGGGCTAATGTTTTTACCCAACCTCAAGGCGGGTATATCTAATATCTATAAGTCACTGGTAAATGGCGGGCGATTTTCAGCTGCTGTTTGGGCTTCACCTGAGAAAGTTCCTTTCATTTCAGTACCGCTTAATACATTATTGAAGGAAATGAAAAACCCGGTATTTCCAACAAATACTCCAGGACCGTTTAGCTTATCTGACGAAAATTTGCTCAATGATTCCTTTATCAACGCAGGATTTAAAGACATCATTACTGAAAGGCAGGATATGATCTTTAACTTTGATTCAGCAGAAGTATTTACAAATTTTGTATATGAAACAGCCTCACCCGTTCAAGTGTTCTTATCCAATCAATCGCAGGAAAGAAAAAAAGAGATTTTGGGAGCAATAACTGAAGCAGCAACTCGATATGCGGATAAGGATTCAGGTTCCGTCAGCTTTAAGAATGAAGCTATTTGTATACTCGGAAGAACCTAATCGTCTCTTTTGAATTCATTTAACCATACGATAGCAAAATTTTGAGTATATTATTTCAAATTATACGATACTCATGTTTTTCTAATTATTCTGAGCATATTCATCAGACATTCTTAGAATAAATAAGAGATATCCATTATGCAGAAGGATAAAAGAATAAAAATAATTCTTTTACCAACATCCTTTTAATTTCTAGTATTAATAGGTTGAGCAAATGAAAGTTCATACCCATCGGGGTCGCGTATGTGAAAATATCTTTCATTCCATTTCGCATTCACAGGCTCATTTTCAAGTAGGATTAAATTGGAAATCAATTTATTATTCTTAAAATAAGAATGCAACTTGTCTACATTTTCGGTATAAAAGATTATTCTACCAAAATGATTTTTGTTATTACTTGCATTAATATTGTTATCCAAATATTTCTTCAATTCTAGATTCAGAAATGTAATATTCTTGTACTTGCCAATTTGGTAAGTAGTAAAGGAATCAACCGAAGATCCGCCATAAATAAGCTTGAATCCAGGTACGTTCGAGTAAAAACTACACGATCTATTCATATCCTTGACTATCAAGGTTACAGCAGAAATCTTTTCTACTTCGCTCATGATTTCATGTACTTATTTGACCCATGACCAATATATTTTTGTAATTCCGAATTTTTATCTTAAATCTCAAGCAGTATCCATTTATCTTAATAGTATCATATTCAAGTTTTTCCATGATATTGTGGTAGGCGTTCGGGCGAAAGGTGAAGTATGGTTACCATTAGATGCATATCTGTAATAGATGAGAAAGAGAATCCTGAACTATTCTTCTTCAACTTCCATTAAAACATCTAACTCTATTATCAAATTAGAGAATGTAAAAATGATATATAACGACAATCACTAAAATTATTACAAATGTTGTTCATATTATTAATGGCAACAATATTTTTTTTACCTGCGATTCCTATTGTTCATTCACGGACTAACTATGAAGTAACAATTGTTTCAGATGCTTCCACATAGGGTGATAAAGCATACAACCCTAACCCCATAACAATAAAACAGGGTTACACAATTACTTGGACAAATAAAGATTTTGGAATTCATACAGTTACAGACAGTGAGGAGTCATTTAGTTCGGATGATTTGCGTCCAGATCAAACCTTTGAGCATACATTTGACTCGACTGGTACTTTTGAATATCATTGCAAGGTACATCCAACTATGATAGGTAAAGTTGTTGTAACGTGACCAAGATTTTATTTAAAACATACACCTATATCCAGTAAATTTGACAAGAACTAGAACTGATAGCACTTTGGTTTTATCAATTACTTTTGAAATAGGTTCATAGATTTCTGATCATCTCAGCAGATTCTAATACAATCATAGATTTCTCAAGCTAAGAGCATCATATTTGAAATAAACTATTGAAGAAAATATCAAAAAAAAATTGAATATGTCAACAACTCACGGTCAGTTGATCGATTTTTACCTACCTACGTAAGGTTTTTTCATTAAATCATGATTGACACTGATACCATAAATCAGAGGAGATTTACCAAAGTGATAATCTACACTTTCAAGATCGACGGTTATTTTAAACACTTTACTGTTATTTGATTTTTGAATGATAGTAGGAATATCAACAACAGGACCTTCGCGCAAGCTTATCGTAGAAGTTCCATTGTATATAGTCGAGCTATTTTGATCAGCTTGAGAGATGCTAGTTACAAGGAAGTCTGTGAGACTATGAGTATGTCTACCTGTTCCATCTGGTTTAATCATTTCAATTGCTGCGACGAACCTTCCATATGTTTGATTATCTTGTGTGTTATTTGTAATAGCGCTGCTATCAGTGTTATTAGTTAAACTTGATCTCCATGTACCGGCTAATACCCAGTCTACTTCTCCGGTATCAGTAGTTGTTACTCCTACCAATGGTCCAGATACATAAGTTCTGTCCAGAAATGTTAGTGGTATAGCGATCACAGAATTTGAAAGATATCCAATTGATGCAATAACAATAACTAAAGTAGCAATTGCGGATAGTTTTGATTTAAAATTCTGCATTAATATAATAATGATTAAACCCTAAATAATACCGACGGATTAACTGCAATCAAATGCAAACAATTACCATAATACAAATTTCCGTCAAAATATTGGTATAAAGGAAATCATTTTGACAATTAGATAAATATCAATAGCGCCAAAATAAAAAATAAAATGGTGTGGTTAAGACTTTATGAATTTCCTAGGTTACCCATCTTTTTTCCTAGACGTGATTTTCAGTATTTTTTATAATTTACATGGCTATTCAACAAATAGTAACTTATCATAATATCATAGAAAAAGCAAGAAAATTTTCTAGCAATAAATTTTTTTTAAACAATTAATTTAATAAACTTTGAATAAGTATGTTTCAAAATGAAAATTTCTATATCTAAAAGGGAAATGAAAGAAACTCAATTATCAAATGTTCAAGGATAGGGTAGATTACAGTTTATGCAGAAGAGATCCACTTTGAAAGGAAATTGTCTATTCTCCGTAGTTAAATTGCATTTATCACAAATAAATTCTACAATAGGAATCTTAGTAGTATCTAAGTCTAAATAATTGGTCTTATCGCTGATTATCTTTAGATTTTCTAACTTTAATTTATGATATAACAATACTTTTTCTGGTTTGCCATTCTTAAATTTCTCATATTTATCTAAATTATTCTGAATATCTTCTTCAGACATTCTTAGAATAATTATATCCTGAGTCTTATAAAGTTACAAACACGGTAAATGGTATAATCGAAACTGTCTAAATTTGTTCATGTTGCAGAGCATGACTATTATATCGAAATTCATATGGCAAATTTTGTAAATTTGGGTATTATTACCTATAATGCACAAAATAATGCAATCAATTCTTCTTATATTGGGCGGAATATTTTGGATCCTTACTTATGTTTTCATAATTTCAAAAGGTTATAAAGATAAAACCTATGGTATGCCACTATTAGCATTATGTGCAAACATCTCTTGGGAATTTATATTCTCATTTTGGCTACCTCATTCTCCACCTCAATTGTATATTAATTACCTCTGGTTCATACTAATTGCAATAATTGTCTTCCAGTTTTTTAAATACTTTAAGAATGAATTCCCCAATTTATCCTCGCTGACTCTGTGCATTGTTTTTGGAATCTCACTAGCTACTGCTTTTAGTATGATATTGTTTGGTGGAATCTTTCTTGGAGACGTTGATGGTGTGTATGCTGCCTTTGGACAAAACTTACTGATGTCTGTGCTATTCGTATTTATGTTCTTTAAACGTGGAAACTCACTAAGAGGTCAATCAATTTTCATAGCTATATTTAAGATGGTTGGTACTGGTTTAACAAGCTTACATTTTTTTCTGTTCGAACCTGTTTCTCAAAATTCATTTGTGTTACCGTTCTTGTTTGTTTCTATTTTCTTATTTGACCTATTCTACACCGTCTTGATTGTTAAGCAATATAAGAAGAACCATAAATCATTATTTGCTATATGAACCTGAACTAAAAGATGAAGATATATCAAACGGGCCCGGTGGACTTAAGTTCCGTATGGTATAAGGGTTCGGTGAAAACAACTGCAGATTTGTTCCTATTTCAACTATTAAGGATAAACAGGTAAAGCATACACTTGCGATTTGTTGATATCATACTAGAATAAAGGTCGATGTTTTTGAATTATGACCATACCTCATACACTTCAAATCCAATCCTTAAATGAATTATACCGACATCTTCTGGACAACACCATTTCTTATTAGGACTGAAGTAGTTGTGGGCCACATATTACATTGGTGAAATTAGTATCTTAGGGTTTAAAGATGTATCATGATGACATGGTTTCTTGCACAATGGGCAATTCCGTCTATCCGTATTAATACAACCACATATATGATCTTCAAGAGAGCCTTTTGAAGCCATTGCAGATTCTCTAATACTGGTACAAGATGAACATAAAGTGTTATTAGTTCCAGGGGATACTGTTCCGCCACAAATTTCACATGTTTTCATTTCTCCAATTATATATCGATACTATTGATAAACTCTTTGTCATGTTCATTAATCATAAGAATTTATTACTAATCAGATTATTAAGAAAAACCTTTGATTTTTAATTCTAAATACATACGTGACTAGGATAATATACTAAGTAATTTTATGGATCTTAACAATATCTATACAAGTGTCTGAAGAGAAGATCGATAAGATCCTCAAGTTCTTAATAGATAAAGTAGAAGAAACTGGAATTGGTTCTAGTTTAACAATAATAATTAATGGCGCCATAATAACAGGAGGCCTAATAAAAAGCGACTTATACTATGACAAAATGATTGAAATCTATCAATCGATAGATAAAACAAATTTCGACTCACAGTTACACCCCAGAATAGACAAATCTTTGAAGATTTTAGGCATGAATATATCAACAGGCTAAGACAATTAAAGCATGAACCCGAAAATGAAGCTCGGCAGTATATTCATTTGAAAAATGTAATAATTAGAAACGCAGGGGTATTTACTCCAGCAAGAGCGTTAGTATGGAGAAGTAAACTCTCTTCTGTAGATGGATTCTCCATAGGTATAACAGAGTTCCAAATCCCAGAGATTCCTAGTATAGGAGGATTAGACATCAGTGGCGTAATTAATCAATTTGCATATGCTAGTAACCCGATAAATAGAACTGATTGAGATTTGACTCATCTTCAGATCTTATTCCATTTGATAATATTTTTCCAAATAATGGTTTTTACCAGTATTTTGATGAATGAAAATTCTTTTACAGAAATAATAAAGATAAACAAGAAGCAATAACATGAACGGACTAATCCGTTTAGACCTATTTGTGTATACTATGCATCTATCTAGGCTGAACCTTGCAAAATAATAATTCTTTAAGTTCAATATTTCTAGGAAAAAGAATTCCCCTTATCACGGACTTGGAAGATAACTGTTAAATCTGCAACTAATAAAGTCCAAAGCGTTGACTGCGAATTAGTGCTACTGCAATATTCGTGTATGTTGTATGCCCTTCCCTATAATAACAGCTGAATATGGAAAACACCTAATACGAGTATGATTTCTCCATAGGAAAGTTTGAATTCAGGAGAGTAATACACGATCCTCATGGTTGACAAACCGATGAACAGCATGGGCTTCAGGTTCATGTCCCTCTACTTTCGGTTTCGTGATTACCTCTCTCCTCCAACCAAAATTATTGAACGAATAGGAATTCAAGCAGGGACCAATATCCTTGATTTCGGAGCTGGATCCGGAAGTTATTCTATTCCAGTTGCAAAGATAGTGGGAAGTACTGGAAGAGTTTATGCGGCGGACATTCACCCCTTAGCCATTAAGGAAATCAGGAAAAAAGCAGAGATCAAAGGGATCAAAAATTTGTATACAATATTTACAGATTGCGAAACTAAATTACTAGGATCTTCAATAGACATTGTTCTACTTTTCTATGTTCTTCACGACTTTAAGGATCCGGATTCAATCATAAGAGAGCTTGAAAGGATACTTAAATCAAATGGTATTCTAGTAATTATGGATCATAAATTTGATAACACTAAGGTAGTTTCTACTATTAGTCATGCTACAAGTGCTTTGAAACTTAGAGATGCTGAAGAAAGAAATGTTAAGAGTAAGGAAAAATTGCTAATTTTTTCAAAGCGAGAATATTAGTCGGAAGCCTTTTAATAGAAATTCCATCGACACGGTTTACGGGTACTAAAACTCTTTGTTACCGTAACGGAGACTCATTAAACCTTGCGTGTTTAATCACACCTTCAAACGAATACTTCCACTGTATTGGTTCTGGTAAGAATAGAATTCCAAATGTAACTAAATACAATTTTTTAGTAACTTACAAAGACCCTTTGCAAAGTCTAGGAATGGATTTTCTATATTCTTTGGATGCTTTAATTAACTTGTCCTCTGTTTTTATACAAACAACTACTGCGGGGCAAATAAATTAAATTCACCAATGAGCATAAAACATTAATTCTACTAATAGTCTTTTTATATAAATTTGGCTCGCATATAGCAAACAGATAGTATAAGTGCAATTGCATAATAATAATAAAATGAAGACATAGAATGGAAAAGAAATTTTCGTCGCTAAGGGCATTCGCTGATGTTGGTGGAAATACAAAACCCTGTGTAATTTGCGGTAATACGGCTACTCAGGAAGCAATATTCACTGTAGAAGGAGCTACCATTATAGAAAAATACTGTGATTCCTGTTCAAAAAAGGAAATAAAATAACAGATACCAAAAGAGATGATAGTGATATCATGCTATCAATATGGTAAGATTTATATTAATGCTATCATGATATCAATATATGAAAAAAATAAATCAAATAAACGAGAAATATCAGACAACTGATAAAGAGAGTGCTTGTAAGGAGGTCACGCAACAGAAATGAATAGACTGATACTTTTGATTGTTACAGTATCAATTCTTGCAGTATCAATTTATAGTTCAACCTCTTTATACGTGGCAGCTGCGATGCCAAAAACGAGACCGAACGGCGAAGCAAAATGTGATACTAATGACGATGGTGAAACTGTAAGTTGTTGTAAGCGTGTAACACCTCGTGGTTCGTATATTTCTGAAAGATATGGTACTACTTGCAAAGATACTGAACCGCCAAGTAATTGTTCTCCAAGAGAAATACTAATGGACTAGAAATGGGCCATCCCTCAACCTTTTTTTGATAAATTTTAGCTTTTAGAATAATTAAAACATAAAGAATGCTCTCATAATTAACTGCGATAAATAATAGGATTTAACTTTGAATAAATCCATATATTATATGCTAAATCGTCCTAAAGGATCTCAATATCAATTCCCTAATCATTATTGTTTATTACCAAGATATAGTCTCTAATTGAACGATAGAAAATTGAAATTTTCCAAATTACAAATCCATTACTAATTTGTAACATACGTCAGGATGTCCTTTTTGAAACATACATCTTCTAATACCAAACTAATAAAGAGATTAAACTGTCCGACTCTAACTACTTAAGAATGGACTTGTACTTATTTCTAATTCGCATATTTTATATCATCGATCCTACAATTAGTCTAGTTGCATATTCTAAAGTAAGAAAAGTAAAAAACAGATGATTGTTTGTCGTATTATTTTATTTTTTAATTTATTCCAACCTGTTTAGGTTCTGACTATAGAATTTCCAATACGGAGGCTAAACTAGGCATATAATAACCCTAAAGTTTCTTCCTTCTATTTTTATTGTACCTACTGGCTTTCCACCGTTATATCTTAAATTTAACTGAAATTCCTTCTTGTTGTCGTTATTCATGAAAATACTTGCTGGTGACGACAGAATAGAATGATAGATTCATTTGAGTCGAGTCAACTGAACATTATTTAAATCAAGGTTGTTACAGAAAAAGTTATGGATAGATGAAACTATTGTATTATAAAACGTAAGCTCGGACTCCAGAATTATAATGAAAGAAAATTGCTACGTCCAGATCACGGTTTACTTTTACATGATACAGTTCCTTCAAATATTAAGGAATAGCCTTTAATCGGATAAGGAGACATTTGAATTTTCATTGGAATCACTTAATTCCAACGTAAATGATCCTGGAACTATTCCTTGGTTGGGGCTAAGAGTTACTAAAAGTAACCGAGATTTCAATATGCTATATGAGGCCTCTTTACAATAGTTTATTGCTTCAGTAGTCAATATAGGATTAAAAACCATTAGTACAAATCATGCATATTTTTCATTTCATTTACCACTTAAATCACGCTTTATTTTCTTGCTACTGTCAAGAGGTAACCTAGTCTTATACCATTTTCAACAACATATGGATTTATTGCGCGTAAGAAATCATCTCTAAACAAATTGATTTGATCAGCCCTATCCTGATTCTTTAATATTTGAATAGTTTTAAGCAATGGACCATATTTTGTACTCATAAACTCCCAAAAATGATTTGGACTAAGGATTGGAAATAATGCGGTACCACGTTCGAAATAAATTTCTGATACCCCATTTAATCTCTCTTTTACAACTTCAGGGATTCCCCAAAGTACTGGAGAAGGTGGTGCATTAGGATTTTTAGGTAAATATTGACCATTTACTTTAAAAATTGAGCCAATCGCAAGTTCGGGAGGCCACGTTGCGAATCCTATTCTGCCACCTTTCTTTGTTACACGAATCAATTCTTTGCTGACAAGATCAGGTTGCGGTGCAAACATGTGTCCAAAGGTTGAAAGAACCACATCAAAGGATTCATCTTCAAATGGTAGGTTCTGGGCATCCCCCTCTTTCCAAGTTATTCCATCCACCTGTGCCATTTTCGATTCTTCTGCGGCCAATGCTAAAAGTTCAGATGTAATATCAATTCCAGTTGTGTTTGCACCCTTTCTCCTAGCGGTAATTGCAGTGTTACCATTCCCACATGCTACATCAAGCACAGATTCATCTTGTTGAATATTCATTAACTGGACCAAATGAGCAGAAATGGGCGGAAGCATTGTAGATATGCTACGGTAATCCCCCAGTTTCCAAACATTCTCGACCTTTGGTATCATAGATTTTTCTTTTTCACTTT
>WHSX01000149.1 GCA_009379865.1 Candidatus Nitrosocosmicus sp. | reverse complement strand
ATACAAGGTCAGTGACCAAGATATACTTACCTTCGTGGAGCCGCTTCAAATAGCCAAATATTTTCATAACGAGATAAAGGCTGGAATGAAAGAGATGGGGTATTCAATTGATTGGAGACGGGAATTTACAACCATTGATCCTGTATATCAGAAACTAATATCTTGGCAATTTGAAACTCTTAAAAAACTCGGGGTGATCGAACAAGGGTCTCATCCTGTTGGTTGGTGTCCTAATGACTTAAACCCAGTTAGCCAGCATGATACCTTGGGTGACGTTGAGCCATCATTCACAGAATATTCCTTAATCAAATTCAAGCTTAAAAATGAAAACGTGATCATACCCGTAGCTACACTGAGACCCGAAACCATTTTTGGGGCGACTAATCTCTGGATAAATCCAAACGAAGAATATACTCGCGTACTTGTCAATGAAAATGAAAATTGGATATTAAGCAGATCCGCTGCAAAGAAATTAGAATATCTGAATTATTCGATAAAAATAACTAAGACACTTTTGGGCAAGGAATTGATAGGTTCGTTAGTTGAATCCCCGCTGACTAACCGATTTATTCCGATTTTGCCCGCTACTTTTGTTACTTTAGAGGAAGGCAGTGGAATAGTAATGTCGGTTCCTGCTCACGCTCCATTTGATATGCAAGCCCTTTTGGATTTTAGAAAACGATCATCAGATTACCCTGCTGTATTGAGTTCAGACACGATTGTCCCTATAGTAATAATAGATTCTAAAGTTCAAGAGCAGTATGACCAATTACCATATTACGTTAATAAAGAGACTATTACTGAAATAAAAGGACGTTCCATGGTGGAAACAGACAAGAATTATAGGAGTAATAAAGTGATTCCTTCTGGGGTATTTCTAGAAAAATACGGTATATCCAACCAAAGTGATCCTAATTTGGATAAGGCAACATCTGAAATATATTCTTTAGAATTTTACAGCGGGAAAATGAACGAGGGAACTTTCGAATATTCAGGAATGCCTGTTTCAAAAGCCAAAGATTTAGTCAAGGATCGTTTAACGGCTTTACAGGAGTCTGTTTCGTTTTTTGAAATGACCAACAAACCGGTTTACTGTAGATGCGGGACTTTATGTTATGTTAAATTATTGAATAACCAATGGTTCCTAAACTATGGTAATCCTGAATGGAAAACCTTAGCTCTTGAGTGTTTAAACAGGATGGAAATAATACCTTCAGAAATAATTAAAGAATTTAAGAACGTATTTGATTGGCTTAAAGTTAGAGCTTGTGCGAGAAAAACTGGGTTAGGTACACCATTGCCATGGGATAAAGATTGGATAGTCGAGAGTTTGTCTGACTCTGTTATCTACATGGCTTACTATATTATTTCCAAATACGTTAATTTGCATGATTTGGAAAAATATTCTAATTTTGTCGATAGGTCATTTTTTGACTATGTTCTTTTGAATATAAAGTCTGGTCATTTCCTTGCACTCGACGAAAATGATAATTTCCCAGATGATTTGACTTCCCTCCAGATTGATCCTAATTTGGATAAATCGATCTTAACCGAGTTTTTGCTTGAGTCTAAACAAATTCGAGAAGAATTCAAGTATTATTATCCTTTAGATTCCAGACACTCGGGGAGAGACTTGATACCAAATCACTTGTCATTTTTTATCTTTAATCACTCAATAATTTTTCCAAAATCTTTATGGCCTAAGCAAATGGTTGTCAACGGCTCTGTTCTAATGGACGGAAAAAAAATGTCAAAGTCCATGGGTAACATAATACCATTAAGAAGTACTATAAAGCAGTTTAACGCAGATTCCATACGAGTGGCGATGTTAGTTTTGGGAGAATTATTGCAAGATGTTGATTTTTCTTTTTCAACTCTGAAGGGGATTTATTCAAGGTTAAATGAAATTTATGAATTCGGAAAAGACTTGGTAACAAAGCTAAAGACTGTTACAAATCCCAAGGTTATAGACGATGACTTTTCTGACCTTTATATTGAATTAGAATGGGAGGATAAGTGGTTACTCCAACGTGTAAATTCTACCATAAAAGAGATTACTAATTCGTTTGAAGAAATGCAAATAAGAGATGCCCTAAATACCGTACTATATTTGATGGATAAAGATTTCGAATGGTACAAGAAAAGAAAGCAATCCAGATCTGATCAAGCGTCCAGTAATAACACAGGTCTTTTTGTCATTTCATACTTTTTTAGAGCAAGAATCAAAATGTTGGCACCTTTTTGTCCATTTCTTGCGGAGGAGCTATGGGAATTATTAGAACCACAAAAAGGGTCCATCTTTCAAGACTCCTGGCCTAGCATGAAAAGTGAATTAGTTAATCCGATTACCGATGAAAATGAACAAGAGATTTCAAACATCCTTGATGATTTGCATAAAATTTTGAGGGTTACAAAAAATACACAACTAAAAAATATTCATATATATTTATCATCAAATGACAAAAAAATCCTCTATGATAAAGTCTTAAATCTGGTGACAAATTCTAAGACTAAGAATTTTGGACTCGTTATGAAATCATTGCTTTCGGATTCTTTGATTTCTATTGAGCATAAGAATTTAGTGAAAAGTAATACGGATTTCATCAAGAAAATAAGCGAGGATATCCTTTCCTTATCTCCTCTAGAACAAGAAAGGAGGACAAACATAGGTTTGTTTGATGAATATAACACGTTGCTGGATGGAATCGGATTGCTATCCTCTGAATTTGGAATTCAAGAAACATGTATAAAAATATACTACGAAGATGATCCCAAAATTTATGATCCTAAGAAGAAAGCAAAATTCTCTAGACCTTTTAAACCAGCACTATATCTGGAATGATCAATTCAAATTTATTGATTGAAATCTTATTTCATAAGGTACTTTAAACTAATTCTCTATTAGTCCAGTTTTGAATCTCCTCTTTTACTTTGTATGAATTATCTATAAATCACTCAGATTTCTGTTTTGTTGCGTTATCAGTTGTGCGTACTTGTAAAGTTAATCCATAATGCACATTTGAATTATTAATCCAGTAACAAGAAAATTCATCTACATCTGTTTAATGCGCTTTCTAATAACTAAAGTAAGAATATTTTTTTGTATCAAACCCCGGATTAATTGATTCAATTATGGGGCAGAATTAGTTGATATTGGGTGTTCTTTTAGAACTTACTGCTCACTTTGCGAGAGAATTCTAACATCTTACCAAATCTCATAGATGAGTTATAATCACGGATAGTTTTATCCTATTTTTTTGGAAATGTACTGTCAAAACAACCATTTTAATATACTGCGAATCACTTTAAGAATTTGAAAGTATCAAGTATCGTATCAAATGTTTCTTGGCTTTCTTCAGATTCAAATTGTTCGACCTTATTTTGAAATGCTAAAAGATATCCTTGACCATCATGAGAAACAAGGAAGCGTTTAATTTTAATATTTCCAGATTCAGAAGGATAAATACTAGTTGTGTATGCAGTCTTATTACCATTTAACTCTGACGGTTGCGTCCCTACTTCCTCGATTAAAATTTCAATATCGCCCAGTGATGATTTCAATCCTTGTTCTAAACCAAAAATCCTCAGCCCAACATTTGCTTCAGTCGACAATTTAATTAAATTAAATTGCAAATCCTTATTTCTCAAATTAAGGCTATAGTTAGTATTATCAATTGAATAATCATTCTGGGGTAGAAGGGAGGCGTTGTAAAAAAATGAGATCCCCAGGTTTTTACTATAGAATCTTTTGAATAAAATGTCATCCATTATTTTTCTAGTTGACAAATAACTAGCATTCATGGTTTTTAAAATCTACTGTTAATTTTCAAATCAGATTCTGATAACTACTAGCGTGGATTATTAGTTTTTCGTTTCTGTAGTCTATCTAGATAGTAATAAGACACAAAATACAAGAAAAACCCACTGACGACCACTATAAAACCATAAATAGAAACTGATTCTCGGTCAGACAAACTTCCAAATCCCACAAGAATCGCTCCAAGGATCATTAATGTAATGCCAACTCTTAATGGACCAGGCATTTTCCTTTTTTTTGGTTTGAGCGCCTTATTTGCAACCATGTACTACATTACTTGCTAGGGATCTTTTTAATCATATCCATTTGCCCTCTAACTAATGAAATCAATTTATTTGTCATTAACGGTATGTTCTGATGTTATGAAGATTGCTGTAGTTGGGATAGGAGTTGCAGGTGCATATTTAATGAATCAACTTAGTGATCTACACGATGTACATGTGCAAGGTTTTGAAAGAATGCCCAAAAAGGATCATGATGCCGTTTGCGCTTGGGCTACTTGTGACAATGTAATGAAGGATTATGCCAAAACGTGTGGTCTAAACTTTGACAATTATGTTTTACATGATGGAAAAAAGATGAGGGTCGATATAGGCGATGGAATAAACTCTAACAATACAATTGACATTAAATTAAAAGGTATGATAAGCTATGATAAATTAAAACTAATCCAAGATATGATTAGTGGAACTGATATTGTATTTGAAAAAGTACCAAATAAGAAAAATCTTGAAGAGGACTTTGACTTAATTATTGATTCCACCGGATTTCACAGACATTATTTACCCAAGTTAAGCGATGAATTGTGGATACCATGTATTCAATACAAAGTAAAGTATGATCAGGTACCGTTTGATGATTTTTACTTAAAGGCCTTTCCATTGTTGTCAGGCTACTTTTGGTACTTTCCCTTGGGCAATGGATATGCACATATAGGATCAGGAGACTTTAGAAGAAAACAAACTCATGTTTTTATGGACTCATTTATGAAAAAATACCCATGCGAAGTAATCAAAAAAGTAGGTAGACCTGTTAGGATTACACCTCCCTCAAAATGCCTTCCATTTGATGATGGAAATAAAACTATAGGAGTGGGAGAATCGATAGGAACGGTATATGCTCTTTTGGGTGAAGGTATCATCCCATCAACCATTTGTGCTCAAATATTCGTTGACAATTTATACGACAAAGAGAGATACTTTTCACAGGTATTGTCAACATTCAAAATTTATACAAGTGTTTATAACTTTATTAAAAAGCGAATCTCTCAAAATTTTAACATTCTAAAGGATTTTGTTGAATTACTCAAGATTTACAAGTACATGAAAAAGAGCGAGGATAGGTTTGGAATGGAAATTAATATGTTAAACCTCTTTAAACTTACAAAAATTTAATAATATTCTTATTTTTATGTATATCCTAATTACTGTTAATCGTTTTATACATCCCTGAACCAAACTTTTATGATTTCATCTTGTGCTGCAACGAGATCAAAGTAACTACCAATATTCCAAATAACGCAATTCCGGTAGAAAGATGACTTGCGACCACAATAGGTTGCAATTTAGTTGCAATTACTGCCCATCCAAGAATTATTTGGGAAGCAAGCAATGTCGATGCTATAGAAAGTTTTACACTGAAATTCCTGTTTCTAAGCTTGACTAATGCAAATGCAGTGAATGAAAATAATGAAAGGGCTAGAATTAGTCCCAATAATCGATGAAAGTGTTCATAAAAATATTCTTTTGGTGGAAAGCCAAAGCCATTAGGACAAAGAGGCCATGTCTTACAAGAGTATCCCTGATGAATCGACGATAGATAGACACCTACAATCATTATAGAAAAGGTTAAACTCAGAATTAAAAAAGCAACTACAAATAGTGACTTGCTTGGAAAGCCATCCTGACCTATGCTATTCAAATTAAATAAATATTCCTTTTTGTATCGTATTTTTAAATGTTTATAGCCGGTATAAAATTTATTAGAGTTCCTAAATTCAAAATAATGATCTCAAATCTATGAAACCTGTGAAAATTTCTTACAGTATCATCAGTACATCATCCTTACTAATTATTTATTTCATCCTATTTGCCTTCCAAACAGGTGAACCTCTTAGTATCCAAGCATTTAGTGAGACCATTTACAGTAAATATCAAAATTATCCTGAAAATAATAATTTAACAGACACGACCCAAAATAATAATTCCAGTACATTAATTTTTTCATATCCGTTCTATTTATCAAATGCTACTCTAATGCTCGGTAAGATCCCATTAGAGAAATCAAGCACAATAAATAAAGAAATTCAATTTTTTGTTGAAAGAGGTGAAATCAATACTTCATTGGTAACGTACAATGTGGGGTATTATGTTGAAGATTCTAACATGAATGGGTCTAATTCAGATTCCAAACCTCTGAGCATCGACCTTAAAACCGAATCAGGTCCGAATTACGCCAAAGGTTCGGGTATTCTCTTGACAGAGAACGGCGGGATTATTGAATGGGATGCATTCGATCAAATTATAAGTAAATCAAATGATAAGATTCTTTACGCAGGCATGATATTTTTCTCTCCTACTGCAGACCATAATAATGAATTATCTTTTCTCAAAAATCGTCTGGGATTGTATGGATTTTCAATCGATTATGATACTACCTTCTCTCTTAATTCGCCATCATCTTCGTCTTCTTCTACCACCCATAGAACGATATGGTTATGGCCCAATACCTACTAATCAATATCAAATCTTGAGCAGATAAAAGTTGGATGCTTAGAACTAGTAAAGGAGAAATTTAATGATAATCAAAAGAAGAAAAAGAAAAGCAAAGACCAAACAGTCAAAGAAACTCAGAGGCAGATCTATCATACCCATAAACGCGTTACCAATTCATGATCGATTGTTATCTGAAGAACAAGAGAAAAATGTTCCTTTAGCCATGTCCAATAAAGAGGAATCCAGAAAAATCCTGAGATTAATTGTTTACATAAATGAATTTGATAGGATAAACAAAGAGGGTAAACAAAAATGTAGAAATAATGACTGTGAAAACTTGGTTTGTAAGCCCTTTAGAAAATATTGTTCGAGAAAATGCAGCGTGGAATTTACAAGATGGTATAACAAAAATTTCTATTGGCGTAATATTCGAAATAGCATTTTGAAAAGAGATAATTACACTTGCCAAATTTGTGGGTTAAAACTGAATAAAAGGAAAAGGCACAATAAGAAAATTGAGAATTGGCTAGAGTGTGACCATATCATACCAAAGTCTTACTACACTTTTTTAGGGTACAATTTTGACACATTAGAAAATAAGATTAAGACAGTATTGGAATTTCTACACAATGACAATAATCTAAGGACTGTGTGTTATAAATGTCATAAAAAAGTAACACTAAATAACTTTAAGACAAAATCATTACTAATTGATTTAAACGATGATAACTGATAGAACATAGTCAAAGCTTTAGTTATGAAATGATGGTTTGATCTAACAATTTATGTCACTGGACATAATAACAACCTTTAGAATAATACTAACAAAGTAAAATGACATAACCAGAGATGTGTTGAATTATCTTGCCTTTTTTAATGAGATCTATACGATCTATATCCTTTAAGATTATCTCTAAATGTTATATTGATTCTTACCCGAATAATTACATAAAGAAATTTATAGTATATATCATTAATAGGTTTAACAAATTTGAACAACATCTTGG
>WHSX01000148.1 GCA_009379865.1 Candidatus Nitrosocosmicus sp. | reverse complement strand
ACCTTATAATTTAATAATTAAATGTTAAGTAAATCGATAATTATACCTTTCCTATCTTGTGCTACAATTAGAAGAAATAGAACAAACCAATAAGATAACTAGTCAAAGGTATCTTTATATTTTACTTGTTAGTTTAATCGGGTCTCTAATTGCCCCTATTTGTTACATCAAATAATACACACATTTGAAGAACATCAGACAGGTGATATTGATAATACTGTTATTTAGAAATATTGCAGACATGGTTAGATAATAAGTAGAATGTTTTACATAAATGATTTTTCAGGTCTAAATACGGATATCAGAAAAATTTTAAAAGGCTTACTTTTCCCTCCGTAATAAAATAAATTTCAGTCAATGATTCTATCCTCTTGGATTCTTTTTTCCTCTTCTGCCATTCCCTCCTCGGTAATGCTAAATTCATTACCATCTGTTATTTCTACCCATTTGGAGTTATTCCATAATTTAATTAAATCTACCTTCAGGTATGATTGATCTAGTGAAGATACTCTATCCTCTAATTCTCGGACGTGCACCTTATCTTGTCGCTCTCTTTTTTTTAGATATAGATGTGCTAATATTATACTTCGAACCTTTGCCTCTACCTGTTCATCGGATTCAAAACTTGATATATTATTCATAATATTAGTACGCTAAAGCTGTTTAAATGCTTAGTACGGATGGCTTCTCTCAATCGTCCGCATCATATGCTATGATATATTCTACAAATGTGATATTATACAAGCCCAAGTCCTTAGTTGCACAGGACTATTAAATATCAATCTATTTTGTGGTCGATCTTAAGATAAAATATTTCAGTTTTAGTATGATAGTTCACTCCTATGTTTTAACCAATTAAGATTCCTCTTGCATCTAAATATTACCTAGTCGTTATAGTTGATAAGTCCATACAATTACAATTCGTTCTCAGTACCAGTACGCTATCATCATATAGTACATTGATATTATGTATTATCTTGGTTTTACATATTATGCCCTTTTTCTGCTTTGTCGCTTAACTCAACCTATTTAGCTGAATTGAACAGATTGGTTATCTGTGATAGACTGACCTTCTTATAACCTCACCAGTTCGACGTAGGGAGATTCTTTTCTCCTATGGTTTTCTTGATAGTTGGAGTTCTGAACTGGAAATGATGAATGAAAACAAGAAGGGTGAGCCATTTAAATTTCCAGAATCATTCATTCTTGTTATCTAATACATACGTTACTTGTTTCATCTACCTTACAGACAAACCGAAGGAGTAAACAAGGCTACAGGAAAAAGGTTACCTGCTGATCTACCATGTTATGGTCGTATCTGCAAAAGAATCAACAAACTAAATGCAAATGTGGTAAAGGTTAGGACAAATGATGATGATCTGACCTCATAATATCAATAGATGCACAGGTATCAAGGTAATCAACAGAGGACAATGGATGAATGAGAAATGGAATGTTCAAAATAAAAAAGGCTATTTCAAGATATCTGTTGCAGTGTACATAAAGACAAAGGAAATCCTTGCGCTAGAAGTAACAGATGAGAAGATACATGACAGTAAAATGCTAAGGAAACCGGTCAGACATGTTTTAGATAATTCCAGTCAAGCAAACAAGGCAAAGATAAAAGCGGTTATGGCCGATGGAGCGTATGACTCTAACACAAACTTCCGATATCTTGAGAGGAAGAGGATCAGACCTGGAATAAAGATTAGGAGCAATTCTATTGTTTCAATTAGAAATAACAGGCTAAGGAGCAAGGAAGTAAGATTACAGAAAGAGGACCTACTAAAGTGGAAGAAGAAAAGAAAATACGGACACAGGTGGATGGCTGAAACATCCTTCTCATCTATCAAAAGAATGTTCGGAGAGTATACATCCACCACCAAGTTTCACAACATGATAAAAGAGATGATGATAAAAGTATCATTGTACAATCTGTTTAGAAGACTATACCACACCTAGCGGAGTTTCATTAGGGTTATGGAATTATGCAACAGAGCACCTTTTTTCCATACAATGAAACGCTACGTCATGATTGTATTTTGACATTCAATTTTCGCATTCATTTTATTTTCATTGAATTTTTCTCTATATTTTTTGACTATAGGTGTGGACAGTAATCTATATCCTCAACATGGACAAAAAAATCCATTCCATTGTATAAATATACTGCAGATTTGCCATCGTCTATGTCCTGCTAAATAATGAGAACTTTTATTTGCTCTAATATCTTATGTCTAGGATGCGAATTTTACAAATTCTACAAAAGATAGTTTATATGTAAACGAAACAACTGACTTTTCTGGTCACTATAAAGCAGAAAATCTCTTACCAAATACAACTTATTATTATAAGGTGTGGTTTTCAGATCCCACAAATGTAACTGATGTATCTGGACACATGGTAGGGAAATTTAAGACAACCCCTTCAGATTTGTCAGACAGTCCAATAAGTTTCGCTGTAGGTGGAGATTTGGCTGGTCAAAACTATTGCAAAAGAGCCGATATTGGATATCCGATTTTTACGGTGATAAAAGAATTAAATCCAGATTTTTTTGTTGCCAATGGTGATATGATCTATGCTGACAGTATTTGTACCAAAAAAGGTCCCGAAAATGTATCAGGATGGGAAAATGTACTAGGTAATTTCCCAAGTATTTTAAATTCGTCTGTCAATTGGGAAAATTCTAGTCAGTTATATGATGTATATTCCAAGCACTGGGAATATAATAAATCCGACAAACACTATCAAAACCTTTACAAGAATATCCCTGTATACAGCCAAGCCGATGATCACGAAGTTGCAGATGACTACAGTGGAAATTCCAGTTTTTATGAGACCTCAAGCGCTAACCGTTCTGGTTTTCCTAATTTGATAGAAGAAGGGTTAAGTGCGTTTTTTAATTTTTCACCAATTGAAAAGAATGTTGACGAACCTCATAGAATTTACAGATCATTTGATATAGGTAAAAACTTGGATCTATTTCTGTTAGACGCCCATCAATATCGTACCCAAGGAACATTACCTGAAACCCGGGAAAATATCAAAACTTTATTGGGAGAGGATCAATTTAATTGGTTAAAGGCTTCACTCCGGGACTCGAATGCAATCTGGAAGGTTATATTAACCGATGTGCCAGTGACAATACCCAACTGCTTTAATGCTGACGAGGATGGATGTGATAATTGGGCTACTGATAACAATACTACTGCCACCTTTACACAAGAAAGAGCATCCCTGATGAAATTCCTTGATGACAATAATATCCAAAATGTCATTTTCGTTGTAACTGATACTCACTACCCAGCAAATGTTTTGATAAATCAGGACTTTAACTCTGATGGGGATACTTTAAAGATATATGAGTTTATCAGTGGACCCTTAAACGCCGGTACATTTGAGCCAGATCCCATTGATAAAACCATAAACGCAGAGTATTTATACAATGAAACAGGAATGTTTAACTTCGGATATTACAAAGTGGAAAAACAAGATGATGGTAAGGTACACTTTATGTCCGAGATCCACACTTCAGATAGTCTAGTAAGAGACAAATCAAAAATGGACTTGGTCCCAGAGTAACAAATTTATCTTTTCATTTAGGTTATGAAGCAGGAACCAGTATTAAAGGCTCACTCATTTTTGAGACTTTATCGGTTGAATATAAATCAATGATTCAAAAACTTACCAGGAGTAAACGCTAAAATTCTATCACATTTCTGCTCGAGAGAATTAACTATATTATACAAAAAAATAGGGTGAGCAACAAGTATAAACAAAGTAAAGGAGAATCATTAAATTTGAAATAGAAGGATACAAATTCAAGTCTATTTTAGATTTAGCACTGCAATTAATTTATTGACAAACTATTGACAACTAATTAAGTTTGTGTATAATATTCATTTAGACAACGACAATTATACTTTATAGGCTCGATTTCCTTCCACTAATTCTTTAACAAATGAACACGTCAGAATTAGCCGTCATGACTTTGTATCTAGTCCCAGTATTAGCTACATATTTTGGAGTTATCTTGGGATTTTGTTTGACATATAGGCGGTTACTATATTCGTAGAGTGAATAGGCAGCCATAGTAAAAAAATCCGCCCATCAGAATAGTATTTACGCCTTTAATAGTTATAGCCTCATATTCTTGCCGCTGGACGAAGTAAAAGATTCATAATGTTTTCAGTTAAAGATATTTTTTGTACTTTCGTGTTAAAATAATGGTCGTCTCTATCGACTTGACCTATTTGTTCCACTTACAAAGCATTGATTGGACCAGTAAAGTAAAAGAATGGGGCAGATGTACATAGGATTTTAGTGATATCAGAATGATTCTACGCATTAATGATATATGATCCAATCTAATAGCTTATCTTGTTTGTTAAACTGATATTTACATGGATGAAGAAAAATTAAAACAGTGTAGGATTCCAGTTCATACTGCTATTACGATATTACAGAGAGGTTCTAAAATTTTGTTGGTTATGAGGAGGAATGAACAATATAAAGGAAAGATGGTATTTCCGGGTGGATCTCTAAATGAAGGTGAAAGAGTAGAAGATGTGGCAATACGTGAAGTAAAAGAAGAGACATCCTTAGATATAGAACTTGATAGTATCTTGGGTGTTTATTCCGATCCTGATAGAGATCCAAGGGAACACCGGATATCAACAGTGTTTATCGGAAAAATCTCTGATAATAACGACCAAAAAGAACCGATGGCGGGGGATGATGCTGCTGCATTAAAATGGGTAGATCCTGTAACTATGGACGAGAAGAGCTTTGGATTTGATCATAAAAAATACTAGAAGACTACAAGAAATGGAAACTAACTAAACAAACCTTTTGGTCATCAAAAGGTGCAAAGAAAGCTTAATTTTGATGAAAAACAAAATAAAAGCTACTCTCATAATGAAACTATCAGAATTTGTAACTAGTATAGCAAATAATTGCTAATTTCATGCACTACTAGTACTATGACAGGCATAGTAGTAAGTCTCTTCGATGAATTCTGTAGTAAATATGGTTCATTAGAATCTGCTAATAGCCTCCCTATAGTGTTCATGTTCAAGAATGCTCAAGAATCTATTTCTAAATAGCTAATTCACCTTCTGCTTTGATATGAAACATACTCGTACCTAAATTCTTTAACAAGCAGAGCTCGGAAAAGAACTTAATTGGATGATATTACAATGAGTTCAGTAATACGTCGTTTCTTAACCCAAACGTTGTTCGATAAGCCTTAATATTCCGAAATACATTACCATTAATTCCAAATAAAATAGAACCCAATACCTTTTCCTATGTGAAAGGATTGTTCATCTTTTATCATTACTTGAATATAGATAACAATAGAGTATATAGACAAATAATAAATGAATAATAATCTAACAGTAAACAGATGACTAAGAATTATATTATTTTATCTGCGATTATGATTTTGCTATTGGTTCCATTGAATATTTTAAATGGTAGTGATAGACTATATGCAGAACCATTTAAGACTCAGAAAATGCCTTACGTTACTTTGGCATCAGATGTTCCAGATAATAGCAGTATTAGCGCATTAATAACTACTAATGATAATCTTACCGACGGATTTAAGTTTCCGCAAACACCAGATGGTATTGGCGCAGTCCAATTGGAAAATGGCACAGTGGAATTATTCATAAACCATGAACTTGAAAATGATACAGAAGGGGGACAAGATGGCTTTGCAAAAGTCTCTAAACTAACATTAAATCAATCTGATTTATCCATAGTCAATGGAACTTTAATTATTAATGGTACCGAAGAATATGAAGCTCTCTGTTCTAGTTATTTGGTTGACGGACAAGGCTTCGTACATCCAGTTTATTTCACAAATGAAGAAACAAACGATGGTCTAGTAATATCTATAGATGTGGTAAATAATACAATTAAAGAACTACCCTGGCTTGGGAAATTTTCACATGAAAATACCATACCCGTGCCCTATTTTGCAGACACAATAAACAAGACAGTAATGCTTGGATTTGAAGATGGAGACCCTACAGAATCAGAAGTTTACATGTATGTAGCTGATTCTCCTACCGACCTATTGAATGATAAAGGTCAATTGTTTGTATTTGGATTGGAAAATAATGACACATCTTCATCTAATACCTCTGGTTCCAAATGGGATGATGTTTACTACAATAATAAGACAATAAATGGAAAGTTCATTCCTCTAAAGTGGGATCATAAAACACAAAATGAAACAGATTTGGATACTGAAGCAGTAGGGAAGGGTGGATTCCAATTTATAAGACCTGAGGATGGAGCAACAGACAAGAGACCAGGTTTTGAAAATATTGTTTTCATGATAGAAACAGGTAGTGGCTTAGATGAAAATGATCAACAAATTCCCTCCTCTTCTGTAAACGGCCAAAACTTTACAGAAGGTAGAATTTACAAGTTAACATTTACTGATCCTTCAGACCCAACCAAAGTAACAATAGAAGTCATGGCAGATGGAAATGATCCTAACGCACCAGGATATGGAGTTCTTATGAATCCTGACAACATGGATACAAGCCTTAATAGCATAATGGTCCAAGAAGATCACAATGACTATAACCGTTTCACGCCTACAAACCCGTATAATATAACTGAAAATGCAAAAATAATCCAAATTGATTTAGAAACAAATGAGTTTAAACCAATTGCTTATGTTAATCAGCATGAAGATGAGGCCGCAAACCATGGTGAATGGGAATCAAGCGGAATTATAGATGCTTCAAAGTATTTTGGTGACGGTACATGGATATTGGATGTGCAAGCTCATTCCATAAATGAGGGCGGGCAGGTACTATTTATGAATATTCCAAATTCATAAGCATTGTAAAATTCAATTCTTCTATTTTTTTGTAGTTGTTTGTAGTGCTCTAATTATGTCATAATTCGATATTTTTGAAATATTAGCAAATGTACTATCTATATAATCTGCGTTAGTAGTTGAAAAGCTTAAATCTTCGATGTATAAAATTATTTCGTGAAGGGTAAATAATTTGACTTTCATGGTGAAAAATTTAGTACCATAATCTTACCTTTGGAACAATCTATACTTATATCCCTTCTAGATATTATTGATTTACCTTACAAAAATGGTAACATTTATCTTGTCCAAAAAAGATAACTTTTTTAGATGACAACTGTAATTACTGTAGGAATGATTTTCACAACACGAGAATTACTCTATTAAGACAAGGGTTCAATGAGGTACTAATCCATCTTAACTATTCTGCGTGTGACTGAGAACTACCTATAAAACCCCAGTCTGCCAGCTGGAATAGTTACGTATACTATTCGATAAGGATTGTGGACATTTATTTATAAAACTAGTATTCTTTTCTAAGAATCATAATATGTGAAAAATAGATTCTCAGATGCCTAAAACTTTGGGAGACAAAATCTATTTGAGTGTCTACTTTTATACCAACTAGTTTTAAATTATATTCAATAATATATAAGAATCTTATTTCATTTATATCGGCTCTGTTCATTTAACAGGTTTTATCTCCTTGTTATGATAATCAACAAATAAGT
>WHSX01000147.1 GCA_009379865.1 Candidatus Nitrosocosmicus sp. | reverse complement strand
TCATTGCAATTCTATTTTTACCGTCTATTCCAACAAACATGTCAGAAATTATAGGAGACATTGTGTTTTTTGTCTGGTTGACCCAGCTCCTAAAAGAAAAGTCCTTTCCTGCAAAAGAGGAATTTCCAGGTGGGGCCATATCAATAACCGCGATCCCATTTTTATTTTGGAGGAATAATCTGTCCACAGGGGTAGTGGAATTTATCTTGTTGTAATAATCTACCAGTAAGCTTTTGGTTAAATTGGACGTAAAATCACCGTCTTGAATATTACCAGACATTGCTAATCCTTGCAGCCTTGATAGTATCAATTCCATATCTGACTGCAAGTGATGTGCTATCGCACGACTCGAATCAATTTGAACTTGTTTTTGTTGTTCAAATATGCTGTTTCTTATACTGTCTTCTGTTTCCTGCTGTAGGTAGAAAAATGAAATAAGCGGGATTATGACTATGAAAATAGCAGCGGTATAGATTGAATTATTTACGGTAAAAAACTTTGAAATCGATTCCTTTAAATTATTGAATCTGCCAAGTTTCATAATATATTAACTATGTAGATGGCATGAATAAATTGTTATTTCTCTAATATTGCATAAACTCACAAAAACTGTGTTTTGATTTGTTTACTTATTTGAGATCTAGTATACCTTTTTTGGCTCGGATCATAATCTGAATTGGATTTTTCTATATGTAGTTGAATCATTCGGTTGTTAGATATCAAAGTTGAGCCATCGTGTTCATTCATTTTGTATTTCTGCATGGATTTGGATTCAAGTTAAATATTATATATCGACCATTATATCCGTATGTGGATCTGTAAGCAAACTAAATACAAATTATTTCTTTGTTGTACTGTATCTATTTTTTTGATGTCGTCATTTAGTTTGACAATTATTGTATTTGCTCAAAATCATAGGTCTTCTTCATTTGAACCTATCCCTATATCGCCTGATGCAATCTTTGATTTTAAAAGAGCTGTGTCTTCGCAAACTGAAAATTCAAATTCTACTCAAATTTTTCAGCCTGAAGGGATAATAGTCGATAATAATGATAACTTATACGTCAACGATATTCAATCAAACGAAATAAAGAAATATGATATTAACGGAAATTTCATACTAAAATGGGGAAATCAAACTGTCAATGGAATTCCACTAAATCATCCTCATAGCAGCGAAATTGATAAGCAAGGGAATATTTACATTACAGATCAAAATAATAAACGAGTTGTAAAGTTCTCTCCCAATGGTACGCTCATAACTTCTTGGGGGGAAAATGGAAATAATGGTGCGAATTTTCTCCATCCTCATGGCATTGCACTAGATTCCCAGAATAACGTCTTTGTATCTGACAGAGATCTTGATACTATTCAAAAGTTCTCTCCCAGTGGTACGTTCATAACCTCATGGGGTAGCAGAGGTACAGAGAATGGTCAGTTTGATATGCCTTGGGATGTTGCGGTTGATAGTGGAAATAATGTTTTTGTACCTGATTATGGGAATAATCGAATTCAAATTTTCTCTAACAACGGTACATATCTTAGGGATTGGGGGACAGAAGGAAAGGGTGCTGGAGAATTTAATCATCCAGCAGTAATAGCATTCGACAATGCCGAAAATCTATACGTGACAGACTCAGACAACCAAAGAATTCAAATATTTTCAAAAAACGGTACCTATATTACGGGATTTGGTCAAATGGGTGAGGATCTTGGGGAGTTTTTGAAACCAGAGAGTATAACCATTGATTCTAACGGACGTGTATATGTAGCAGATACCACTAATAACAACGTTCAATTGATTATACCTTCTAATTGAATAAAGATCATATTTACCCAGTATTACAAGATCATTTAACAATATTTTTAACAAATTTTATTCGTAAAGCATATTTTTTCATAATGAATTCAACATTTTATGAGGGTTTTATTGAATAACATTATTCTGGGAAGATACCAAAAAAAGTCTTTATGAATTTTCTTTTAGCTAATTTCAAAGCCTTCTCGCCTTTATCAGTCAAACTATAAACTATTGTTTTTCCATCTCTTTCCTCAACAATGAAACCTAATTCCTTTAGACCTTTTAGTGCCGGATAGATTGTTCCGGGACTTAGTTTTTTCTCACCTTTTCTAATTGCAATTTCTCCAGCTAGTTCTTGACCGTGCATTGGTTTTTTCGAAAGTAAGAAAAGGATTAAAAAGCCCAACATTCCTCTCATGTCGCAGCAATCTCCTCCCCCTCTCACTCTCTCACTCTCTCCCTCTCTATTTCTTACTATGTCCACCCTTTCTCCGCGCATAGATAATAGGAATATTGGGTATCCGATATATATAAATACATCTTGAATACTATATATCGTATGTCCGATGATATGGATGAGGAGGTGGAATAATGGGTTGTGGTTGTAATTACAGTGGTGTAAACACTGTTGGAGTACAAAAATCAAGAAGCTTTCTAACTCGTGAGGAAAAAGTAGATTTATTGAAGGAATACAAAAATGATTTAGAGAAAGAGGTTAAAGGAGTATCAGAAAGGATCAATGAGTTAGAAGCATCATAATTTTTTTAATCCATTTTTTTCCATTTTGCCATATTTTAGTAACTCGATATATTATGACGATATTCAAATAACACATAGTTTGTGTTCGGTAGATATACGGAAGAACTTACATCTAATTAATTGTATTATCCTTTCTTTGGATAATAACGAACTTTGCTAAATTCGCTTACTCTATACTCATCAGCAAAAACGACTCCTTCATTTTGCAGTAATTCTTTCTTTTTCTGTGTCCCAAAGGCATATCCACCTATTTTACCATTGGACATGACGACCCGGTGACAAGGTACTTTAATCGGATTTGGGTTATTGCTCAAGATTCTTCCAACATGCCTTGAAGCAGCCGGGTTTCCAAGAGCTTTGGCAAAATCTCCATAAGTAGAAACTTTGCCTTTAGGAATGGTTAATAGCATATTGTAGACATCTTCACTGTTTATTGTCTTGGTCGATGGTCCTTTGCTAATATTCTTGTCCTGTTTGCGACTATTTTGCTTCATATGTGTAATATCTTAAGATGTTATTTAAATTTATTCAAATACGATAGCATGATATCGAAAACATTCTTATTTTCATCCATGCTATCCATCTGGCACTTACCCAATTACTGAATTGTAAAAAACAGTGTAGACGATTGATTTTCGTTAATTAATGTTCAAATTCTTATCATTAATTTAAGATTTGAATCTCTGGATTGAGATATTCTCTGGCTATTTTGTTTTTACACATCACTTCTATTCAGTACATTACCATCTAAACCTACTACATAACTTGATCCATAATAATTCATGTTAGGGTTCAAAATTCTAGAAATCCTAGAGTATTAGAATATTGCAACTTGTTAGCAAACCACATATACTTATTTTATGTTAATAAGGGAGTGAATAAATCTATTATTCAATATAAAATGAACAGTGGGAAAAATATCCTAGCGCCATTTGCAGCGGTAGTAGCACTATCATTATTACTTTTGATAGGGCCAACTTCGATGTCAATGAATGCATTTGCTCAAGGCAATTCAGCTAACCAAGGTATAGGCCAATCACAAAGTTCAACGCAACTTGGTGTTTGTGTATCGGGAACTGGTACTCTTATTTCTTGTAATAATTTGAATTCACAAAATCAAGCAAACAGCGGAAACAACGCATTAGCTCAACAAGGTGGTGGTGGTAAAGGCGGTAACAGTGCTAACCAAGGTATAGGCCAATCACAATCCTCTAACCAAAATGCCTTGTGCGTTTCAGGAACTGGTACTTTTGTTTCATGTAATAATTTGAATGCACAAAACCAACAAAACAGCGGAAACAACGCATTAGCTCAACAAGGTGGTAATGGTAAAGGCGGTAACAGTGCTAACCAAGCAATCGGTCAAGCACAATCCTCTAACCAAAACAGCGGTGTAGTATCTGGTGGCAATACAGCAGGTTCCGGAAACAATGTAAATGACCAGAATCAAAAAAACACCGGAAACAATGCAGCAGCCCAAAGTGGCGGCAGTGGCAGCGGCAGTGGAAGCGGAAAAGGTAAAGGTGGTGGCGGTAACAGTGCTAACCAAGGTATAGGCCAATCACAATCCTCTAACCAAAACTCACAATGTGTATCTGGAGGAAATACAGCAAATTCATGCAATAACGTAAACACTCAAAATCAAGCAAACAGCGGAAATAATGCAGCAGCTCAACAAGGTGGTAGTGGTAAAGGCGGTAACAGTGCTAACCAAGGTATAGGCCAATCACAATCCTCTAACCAAAACGCACAATGTGTCGGTGGCGGAAACGTAGCTGATTCATGTAATAATACAAGTACTCAAAATCAAGCAAACAGCGGAAGCAATGCAGTAGGACAACAAGGTGGTAGTGGCAGTGGCGGTAACAGTGCTAACCAAGGTATAGGCCAATCACAATCCTCTAACCAAAACGCACAATGTGTTTCTGGTAAAGATGCTATTGTATCTTGTGACAATGAAAACTTCCAAAACCAAGTAAATAGCGGAAATAACGCCTTAGGCCAACAATAAACCTCCTCTTTTTTTTACTATTACTTTAACTTTAATCAGAACACCTTACAAATTAATCAAATCTTGATAAATTAGCCCATATTAGTTTTTTCTCGAGTATCAAAGACTACAAGAAAATTTCCAATATAATTTTGCAACTCATAATGTACCAATAAAAAGATAACTACTATTTAATCGCTTCATGTCATAAATTTGATTTATTATGGACTCTATGAGAACAGAAATAGTAGATTCGATATAGAAAAGAATTTTTTTAGAACTCTGAAACTCAATTACTGATAATATCAGCACAACTACTAGTAGTACCAGTACTTCGAATTCTCACGCAGTAACTACGTTTAGAGTTTTGATTCCAAATCTTCAATTTTCTTCCTTATTTCCTTTATTTCAAATAGTATTTCCTTTTGGGTAACCGGATTAGCTAATTCGATTTCCAAATTTTTGTACGCTTCCTCAGACTTTCTTACGATTACTGCTACAAAAATATTAATAACTATGAACGTTCCTATCACTATGAAACTAATAAAGTAAATCCCATACAGTGGATTTACATGAGTAACTGCAGACATGACCTCTATCCACCCCTCCAGAGTTAATATTTGAAATAATGTTAAAAGTGATTTAGGCAGGGAGCCCCAATGAATTGGGTCTATGTCGCTAAATAAATAATATCCAGCAATACCATACATGAAAAAGAGTAGAGATAAGAGTAAAAAGATATTAATCATACTAGGGATCGATTTGATAATTGTCATCATTATAACAGACATTTCTTTAGATCTGTGGGTTAGCCTTGTTACTCGCAAAAGTCTAACTAAACGAGCGACAGTCGTGTATCCTTCGCTAAGGGGCAGCAAAGAGATTACAATTATTGAAAAATCCATAATATTCCATCCATTCTTGAAATAGGTTGAAAAGTGAGGACAGGAGGCAGCAATCTTTAAGGCAGCTTCGACTATATAAACAACCAATACCATGGAACTAATAATTTCAAATATTAGAAAATAGTCTTTAAAAACTGGAATAGTTTCTAATACTAAAACTGCGGCTTGCAATAATATTACCAAAGTTATGAAATTATTAAAGGCAGGATAATCAATTATTTTTCTTATCGAAGTAAGCATACTAGGTCAAGTGCTACTTGAGAATATTTTTAATTTTGGATCTGTGGCGGTAGCAGCAGACGGTAATCAATATGAATATCACTTTTACCCTACTTTTATCTTACTCCACCGAGATTTTCAAGATAGAATATGTATTATCATCTAAATATTTGATATCCACTCCACTCCTATCTATCCAGATATCCATTCATTTTAGGCTATTGAGGATCCGGAATGAGAAATACGTACAAAAAAGTAAAGAATTATGGATCGCATGTTAATAATTCATTTTCTTCGACACGGTTTTAGAGCGAATTACTATTACAAAATTCTATATTAGAACTAATCAATCATGGTAATTTTTTTCACACCAACATCAGATACAATATAAAAATCTTCAGATATCTGTATGATGTCTCCCATAGTTATCTTGGAATGATGTCGTTTGCATTTTAAAGAAATTCCAAAAGGATTTACTTCTTCGACAAACTTTATCCAAACTCTCCCAGGGCTAAGAATATTCTTAAATTCTACTTCCCATACCAATTCATAAATCGTAGATAGTGCTTGTCGACTTAACTTACTTGAGCCAAGCATGATTTCAGGATTAGTTTCTTTATAAAAATAAACTCTAACTATCATTAAAGGTAACTATGTACTTTGTATTAACTATCGAGGTTTATTACTGCTACGATTTAGTATGGATTTCTTACTGAAATATAATGAAAATGATGTATCCATAGGAAAACCTTCTTCAATTAATTATTTGATTATCTTTTTTTCTCACATTAATATATCAAAATGATTATGAGAAAAAGAAATCAACTTTTGGAACTTGAAGTAACTATTGATCATAATTCATAAATATGTTAAAGTTATATTGATATCAAGTTCTCTCGTGGGTGCTTTTATAGCAAACATGATTAGAGCCCCATTAAGGGCTCCAAATAAATATGTCTATCTTAATTCTACTGCAGCAAAGTGGTTGTTTGAAAATACTTAAAAAGTTTATCACAAAGGAAAAAATCCCATGAAAAAATTAAGTTGTTGTTAAATAGTAGATTTTTTTGATCAAACCCATGATCTATTTAGCAAAAAACTTCCATAACTGACTCGACAAACTCAGTCTTATTTATTATAGAACAAATGGATGGAAATGAAGCCTTACAAGCAAGTTTATCAAGGGAATTCAAGAATTAATCTATTTATTGTGTTTCTCTTTAAGGAAATTAAAATTAAAAACTTTTATAGCAATTGCAATTAAATTCACTATTGTCTGATTCCGCAAAGAACACTTCCTTAAATTGCAATCAAGGCCGCCTTCTGATTGTAGATGATGAAAAGGATTTGTTATTTGTATACAAAAAAGCTCTAAAATTGGCAGGAATGGAAATCTCTACGTTTGATAACCCAGACATGGCATTTAAAGAATTTAAAGAAAATCCGGAAATGTATAGATTATTATTAACGGACTTGCGCATGCCGAACATGAATGGATATGAATTAATAAATAAGGTAAAAGCTATCAGGCCTGAAATAAAGACTATCTTAATATCTGTTTATGATATCACAGAAGACGAGATTACACAAAATCTAAACCCTAATTTAAAATTAGATGGATTGATTTGCAAGCCCATTGCATTGGAGCGTTTGAGAGAAATCATCAGTGATGTCTTAAAATGAATTTTTGATGAGCGATGAAGATGTCCTCCAACCGTTAATTTTAAGGCTAGGTATATCAAATCCAACTAACTGTTCGGAAAAGGAAACCGACCTTGAGAGAAAACAGAAGCAATAGAGACCATGTGTATATTATTCAAAATTTAACACGACATCAAGATTGAAAAGAAATGGGTAATTAATACATACAATACAAGAAAGAAAAAAGATGTCTATCCTTGTGCTAAGGCGTTACTTCCTGTATTTTCTTGACTTTGGACGTTAATGTTGTTACCAGAACCTATTGTATCTGCAC
>WHSX01000146.1 GCA_009379865.1 Candidatus Nitrosocosmicus sp. | reverse complement strand
ACATGGTGCACCTTGTTTGGAGTCTTGTGATTGTTCTATTGCTTGTTCTGCTTCTGAGTTTCCGCCTTGAGGTAATCCATTATTCTGAGAGTATGACGTATTAGTTCCAGTGCTTACTATTCCGGCGGCTAATAAAAACAAAGCCGCTATAACACTAAATTTTATCAATACACTATAACTTTACTAAAGAATTAAATAATTGCTTAATCCAATAATATTAAACTGTTAATTTAGACTGTTACTGTAAAAGTATATTTTTTTCCGTTAAAATACACTTTATATTTTTAATGTAATTTTATTTATTTAGTTTATTTTGAATACATCAGAAATTGATACATTCAAAATAAATTCCAAAGTTATGAATGTACTTTACGCTTGTATGACAATAGTTAGATTGTAATTAATTAGCACAAAATGTGTGGATTGCTTTATTTATGCAAATGTATACTTTTATGATCTAACAAAACATTACATGGATGTTCTTAAATTGAATATGACCAAACGGAAATTGAAGGAACATTCCCCACTAATAACGTGTCGGTTGGGTTGATTTGATAAAGACCTACATGACATTTAATGTACTATAAGCACCGGACAGTCTGCCAATTCGGATATTTTGCGAGTAACACTACCTAATGCTTTTATTTTTGAAATGCCCTTTAATCTGTTACTGCTACCCATTACAATCATATCTACTTTCTCATCATGTACATATTCCAATATTTTCTCTGCAATATCCCCCGTTAAACATTTGCAGTCAGATTCTATATGTTGTTCTGTTAACTTCTCCATCTTTTGTTGTGTTCTTACACGCCATGTGTCTTCCATTGATGATGGCCTTAAGTTCATTAATTTTGCTTTTTCAATAAGTTCTTTGTTATCTCCGAATATCATAGTGTCTGGGTTTTCAATCTGATCAATAATATGCAGGAATGTTATACAAGCACCACATGGTTTAGCTATTTCACATGCGAATTCAAGTGCCTTATCTGATACCTCTGTGTCATCATCTATTACTATAATATTTCGAATCACTACTCTTAACACGATCAGAGGTATATTATTTGAGAAATAAGTATGTAATTATTGATCTGGAATTGATTTTATGCTAGAGTCAATTAAAGACATCGATTAATTTTAGTATTGAATTTAATCTATTTTAGGACCGATTGTTGGATTCACTTTGATTTGATATTTTTATTATAAAGGTTTTCTTGCTGGTGTTACTACTAACTTCTATCTTTTAAAAGCCTTTGGGGGTTTATTAGTTTAATGTATTTATACAGACCAATCTAATTTCAGGGCATTAAATTTGTACACACTCAAGTGGATCATAACTAATTATTTGAGCTTGACGCTCATCACATAGGTATTATTCTACATAATTTAGAAATTGAAATAATTTATTGTGTTTTATCCATATCTAAAATTAACAATAAATTAAGATAGTTCTCGCCCTAATGTATTAACATTAGAAATCCATATAGAACTACTGTTCCTATTGCTAAAGTTATCAGCATAAATGGAAAACCAATTCTTATCCATCTTGTAAATGATATGTGGTGTCCAAACTTTTCACTTAATCCTACCGCCACAACACCCGCACTAGAACCAATTAATGTGCCATTGCCCCCGAAGTCAGCCCCTAATGCCAAAGCCCACCAAAGGGGACTAAATTGATAACCACTTTCACTTCCAAAGGCAGCTGCAATTGTCGGGTCAGCGTTTAAAGTATGAATCAGCGGAATCATTGTAGTTGTAAGTGGAATGTTGTCTACAAAGGCACTGGCAATACCTGATAACCAAATAACCATGACAAAGGTTAACCAAGGATCACCATCTGTTATGTCAAGAGCTAGCTTCGCAAGTATATCTATCAATCCTGCATGTTCAGCAACTCCCACGATAACAAATAAACCTATAAAGAATAACAGGGTAGCCCAATCGACTTCATGCAAGATTTTTTCTAGTGAAACTCTGCTTATGATTAATAATACTGCAGCTCCTCCAATAGCAATTATTGATACTTCTAAATGAGTAATTGTTTGTAAAGAAAATAAAATAATCACTCCTACTAACACAATCAAGGATTTTATGAGCAATCCCTTATGATGAATCAATATAGCATTTTCGTCTCTATGCATTAGTACTTGAATATCTTCTTTCTGTTCAAGCTTCTGTTCGCTCTGTAATTCTTTTTTGAAAAATAATTTGATTAGTAACAGAGAAAATCCAAAAACCACTGCAATTGTTGGTCCCATGTGTATCAAAAAGGAGTTAAAGTCTATACCAGCTGCAGAACCAATTAAGATATTTGGAGGATCACCGATTAATGTAGCAGCTCCCGCGATATTCGAAACTAAAACCTGAGCCATAATAAATGGAATTGGATGTATTCCTAGTGTTCGCGTTATAGAAAGTGTAACAGGAATCATTAGTAAAATAGTAGTAACATTATCAACAAACATTGATGCAACAGATGTAAAACTACACAATAATAGCATCAATATCCAGACATTACCCTTGCTAATTTTTCCAAGCTTTATTCCAACTTGGTGAAATACACCAGTTTCTCCTAAAATAGCCACCATTATCATCATTCCAAGCAAAAGACCTATGGTGTTAAAGTCGACAGACTCTATTACAAATTGTAAACTATCTTCAGCTAACATAGAGCCCAGTGCGATGGCCAATATGATGGATAATATCGCTCCAAACATTGCGATAACTGTTCTATGTATTATATCTAGCCCCAGTAGAACATACATTGCAACCATGATTACAGTGATGCCAGCTAAGATAGGGGTAACACTCTTTTCATATATCAGGTGAGGAATTGTAAAAAGAAAGACTATGTAAATCGCAATTAAGATTATACCGACTAAATATTTCTTTTGCATCATTGGCTTCTATCTGAAAGTGTTGTAGGCCATTTTTAAATTTAGAGGCAATGGCTTTGATCTACATATTATATTAACAATGATAAAAAAGTTGACTTCAACATAACTGGTTTCTAAAATGCTTATTTGGAAAAGTCAAAACATAATTTTATCAATCACATGAAAATGATATATTTCTCTAAGGTGAAATAAAGATGGTGAAAGACAGCCCAGACACTAAAAAATATGATAAAATAAGACACCTAGTAGAAGTAGACGACGATATTTTAGCTGTTTTTTCGGCAAATTCAATGAATTCGCCTGACATGAAGGAATTGTATATAGCCAAAAATGCTAATATAGATAAAAACTATATCGATTCTTTAATTCATGTCCTAGGGTTAAATCAAGTAATAGATGTAGAAAAACCACCACAAGAGCATGCGATAGGACAAGAAGAAGAAAAGGTAGAAAATGACAATAACATCTTAGGCAAGATAAAATGGAAAGTTACCGAATATGAACGAATACGAATATTAAAAATATATGAATTTGATAAAATGATATTTGTATTAATAAACAGTAACACACAATTAGAACATACTGTAGATAACATCCTAGGATACTACTATGATTTAGATGAAATCCCTAAAAGTCTCTTTTGAATTAAATACATATAAGTATAAGAAAAACTTGTGATATGTATCAAAATAGACAGTCATTTCAATAATTACTCAATCAATAATTACTCAATCGATAATTTGATTAAATTTATCTACAAAAATTTGAAATAGCCATGTTCAAATTTCAGCAGAACCAATGTCAAAGGACCGATATCGTCCCGAAGCCCACCGGGCCCGTTGTAAATTTATACATTATTAGAAAAAAACTAAATTTGATTTCTTCTTAATAAATATTTATTAAATTAACAGTTCCCACATCCTCATGGATTCGAAGCCCACCCAAGCCGATACTAAATACTAAACTAAGAAAAAATCATGCGATGGTTGTATAATCGTTGAATTGATAACAATCTATATTTTACTTGATTGATTACAATCTCGACTTGGCTTATTGGAAGAAATTAAAAAACTCTGTAAGTGGATCTAGCAATTTGTCTTGATTTGATCGAGGAATAGGGTGCGGTATCAAAACATCAAATGTGCTCACTGCAAAAGGGGTAGTATTTTTGTATAATTGCAAAATAATTCGGTGTTCTCCGTCATCTGGAAATATGTAGTATACAAAAAATTGACCATTTATAATTGGAATCGATTTATTTTCAAATTTGTATAGTCTTCTATCATGATCTGTCATAGTTACCTTTGCATTCAGATTATCAGGATGAGAACCGTTTAGGTTTCTTACTTCAAATAATAATTTCGTGGTTTCATCGATGATAGGTACCTTGGGTACAAGCTCTAATGTGGCAGCTAAATCATCTCTAATACTTATCCAAGTACTGTTTTTAATCACATTATTTGTATCATTTAACGAAAAGACTTTAGCAGAACTTTGAATAGTGACTAATAATGAAAGGAAAAAGAATGAAATGACAATTATCATTCTATGTCTCATAATTTGTTTAACTTAGTATAAAATATGTATAAAAATATTATTAGATCTTGAAAATTTAAGATAGACAAAAAACCAACTAGTGTGAAATTTGATACTCGTTCCACCGAACAAGATATTTGTTTTAGTATTACAAGATTACAAGATTACAAGTTGACTTGTGCTTTGCGTTTGGATATTAAAATATTAATTTGTTTAGTTAGATATGGTCTATCTCATTGTTAGTAACAATAATTCAAAGACTATCAATATGAAAATACAATTACTTCACTATTATAATAAGTCGCTTATGGAGACAAATCATTAGCGATTCAATTGGATTCTACAAAACTATATCTCCTTTGATTAAAGTGATCTCAAAAGCAAAAGTGGTTTAACCTAATATGGTGCTTGGGATTTTACATAGTAAATATTAACCACCGATCATAATGTGCTTGGTATGTTAGAATATTCGGAGTCTACGATAATCGCTCTATGGCTTTTATTCATATTAATATCACTTTGTATCCTGTTTATCAGGAAGAATTATTTGGAATTTATAAAAAAAATTTTTCAAAACAAAAGGAAATAAAATATAATGTATTTTCTTAAACTATTTACTTTATTTGTATAAAAAGTTTTTTGGATTTGAATTCTATCAATTCCTTTTTATTATAATAGAAGAAAGTTTTTTGCACTCTACTTGACATAGTTTTAAAAGTATTAATGTCTATTTCATGTTACGGTACATCTATCAAGCAACGGCTGCAAGAGGAGTCGAGATAGATGATTATACTAATAGATAATTTTTCTAGCAAATATATTTTTTATCTGCAAATCAGACTCGTAATATATCTATTACGAAACCCACCGGGCCAGTTAACTATTTTAGTAACAACCTCTGATAAGATTGACAAGGTGATATTTCCTGAATCTGGCTCTTTATTTCATTTGTGCGCTTATTTTTATAAAATGTATTAAATGATTAAAACCATCTATATAAAGAGCCGCAATTTCTACTAGCTATGGATATTTCTTAAGTAACAAATTTGCCGCCGCTATTAATAGACAAGTCATTTACTCAGGGCGTCTTGGTATCCATCTTGGATTAATCTGTCTATTGTTTCAGATGTAAAGTCACTAAGTTTTCCTGAAATACTATTACTGTCGTCTTTACGTTGTATTTGGGTTATTTTAACTATTTTAAAAGTGCTCTTAAGTATATCGATATTTCTCTTGACTTCCTCGGTCATAAATCGTCTTGGTGTATACTCCTCTAATATTCTATTAATTTTCTCTTTTAGTAGTTCATCATTCTCTCCAAGACCAATCAACTTTTCAATTAAATTAACATAGTCTGCATAGAGGCCGTCTGTTTCTGAATCATATGCTTTACCAAGTTTTATATCAATATGCCTACCTTTAACTCCATCAAAATCTTCTGGAACCTTGGTTCCAACAGAATTGCTATTATTTTCCTTAGGATCCAATAAATTTACAATATATATTTCCAAATTTGGAATTCTCTTAACCTGTTGTTGTTCTTGTGATATTCTGCTGTAATTATACATTTCTTTGCCCCTTTCATTTAGTCGAAACGAATTTTCAAGATTTTTAGAACCTATTCTTTTTTCCCAGAATCTTTTATGTGCATTTACCAACTCTTTAATTGGAGTATTACTCAATAGTCCTCCATCCCAAAACTTTCGTCCATCTATATCCTCATAAGCATAGGCTTCAGGTAAGCTTGAACTTGCTATTAGATGTTTGATACCAATACCTTCATCGTAACGTATGATTACTGACTTCCCTAAATGAGAATCACCATATTCTGATTCTCTTTTTCCTTCCTCACCCTCATAGCTATCAAATGTAACTGTGGTTCCTTCGGCTGCATCAACACTTACAACAAGTAATCTCGGTTCGCCTTTATCAAAGCTTGTAGCAATAGGAAATTTAGTAAACTTTTCTATACTCTTTCTTAATGGTTGGTTATCATATACAAGCCATTGATTTTGAGAATCACAAAATTTATTATCTTGTTTTAGAGGATGAATGGGCTTGAATACTTTTTCCACACCGGATTTAGAAAATTCTTTTACTGAATAATATCTTCGTGCAGCCTCTTCTGATGCTATTAATGGATTTCCTTTTTTATATTCCTTTTTCCATTGTTTTAACGGCTCTGCTATGTTTGGTGTAGGGGTTGACAAATACTTCCAAAATGTCTCAAGCTTTTCCGAAGCACCATCCCATGTTTTATGTTCAACAAAATAACTAACAAGGATGGCACCATTGATGGCACCTATAGAGGTTCCAGCAATAATGTCAAATAATGGAACATCTTTTTCATTACTGACATCATGAATTCCTTTGATTTTTTCATAGAGGCTTTTGAAAACACCAGCTTGGTATGCGCCTAGTGCTCCACCTCCTTGCAAAACTAATGCTCTTTGAACTTGAGGAATAGGACGTTTGTTTAAGTTTGACATTAATAATCTATACCTAGTTTGAGATTTTTAAGGAGGCTTTCCAAATTATCTGTTCTCTTATTATCTTTATTATTTGAGGAAAATAATTATTTATATTATCTTCTTTGTGATCATCTAATTTTATAGCAAAATTGTTATTAAATTTTCTCTTTTTTATACGATCAATACATTTCGATATAAGCTGAAACTCTTCTTTAAACCCGGTATACCTCCAATAGTATTTGTTAACAAGAGTGGAGATAGCAAACCAAATAACACTATTGACTATGACGATGCTTAAAAAGCCATAATAACAAGCCATAATTGTCCCAGTTATTGTGCCTCCTATAAGATAAGGCATTTGACGTTTTATAACTGATCTTAATAAATTATCCAAAAGAACTTCTACTCATTCTTGATTGTATAACATACTTTATAGGCAGGTATAAGGCGATTGATATTTTTATAAAGAGGCCATCATGATTATTCAAGGGAACACAAGTTTCATCAGTTATTACAACTACATGACCTTCGCACTATTGTATCACAATCATTAATTAATAAATAATTCTTTTACAGCTAGAACTACTTAGTGGATAGTACCAATATACTCATTAGTGTTGAAAATAGGTAACATATATAATAATATGACTCGTAAGGCAATACATGTCACAAGGAGAATGGTTTACTACTTACTTACAATCTGAATATAAGGATTTGTTAAATGTCATATTATATAGGTCACAGTCATTTATGGCCATTACAC
>WHSX01000145.1 GCA_009379865.1 Candidatus Nitrosocosmicus sp. | reverse complement strand
TAATTAAATTCCAATAGCTTCTTGAATTTTTTTCAGAATCTGTAAATTGTTTGAACTGTACGATCTTTTTATCTATTGTTATATATGACTGAATGGTTCTGAAAATTTCCGGAATAGTTTTGATTCTCCATAGTAATTGCCTTTAACGACTGCTTTATCGTCATCACCAAGAAATTGGGTTGGAAGGATATAGAATCCTAAAATTCAATAACATTTTTGGAAAGCAGTCCTCGAAAAATAGATGAAAGTCCATCATATCTTCCTCCGTTTGGCATTTCATCCATTGTAGGCAATTCCACCTCGTCTTGGAAAAATACGATAGTCTTGATTTTTATTTTTGAAAAAGGCATAGAATTCTTTAATCAATTTGCAATTGCTGTTGTCGCTGTGTTGAATGTTTTTGTGGTTGTCGCTTTTTTTATTACCAATGTGTATCGGATCTTCTAGAGTTATAGTTTATTTAAGAATTCCAATTCTTAAGAATGCTCAATTTTTTATGTTAATTTTTTGTTTTGTACCTTCATTTTTCTGATCTATTCATTTAAATCAAAATTTTAGTTATTAATAATATAGAATATCAGATACATGACTATAATAATTTGGTTAACCATGACTAACATGATCCAATAAGAAAATTTATTATGGAATGCCATTTATTAATTAATAATGTTAAAAGAAATTGCGATCATTTTTTCGTTATTGATGGTTGCCTCATCTGCTGACCCTTTTTATGAATTCAAAAATAGTGCAAGAGGCCAAGTAAATGGAACAGCCGATAATCAGAATAACAGTAACCAACAATCTGGAAAGATGTTTATTCCTGTGGAGGATCTGGTTATTTCCAAAACAGCACAAGGTATGGTTGAAGTGGACGGAGCAGTAAGAAACAACAACACATTTGATATGCACGATATTGAAATCACTGGAGAATTCTTTGATAAGAATGGAATTAGTTTGGGCAAATTCGATGAATATGTTACTCAGCCATCTTTCTCATTAAAGCCAAATGAAAAGTATACTTTTAACTTGTTTGAGGTCGTTTCGCACATTAGATTGGCGACTACTAACATAACTGCATTTGGAGCTCCGGCTAATTAATTTATTTTTTTAGTATAATCAATTTTTATTTACAATCAAAATATTTTGACTCGGTACGATTAGGAATATGTTGATGTCTCTTTTAATAATGCGAAATAATTTATTCATTTGTTTTCAATAAATTCGATTAATTTTCTAGAGTATCACCCAAAGAAAGGTCATCCAAATATTTAATATTCATGAAGTATCATCATGATATGCATCATTTAGGCTTGATGCTTACATCCAGGTGAGATGAAATACGCTCGTCTGGATGCAAATTAAGCTGATTCGTCTAAATCCCCGTTATGAACCAATTATCTTCACTTTTTGTAGTATCAAATTCCAACAACAAGCTTTATTCACATGTTCGTTACTATAACTATACCTTTGCTAGATGGGATTTGATTGAAATTCTAGCGAATAATATAACTGCCTGATAGATTTTATTCTCTTTACTAGATGTGATTATGATGTTATTTCATGGGAACTTAATAAGGCAGGTATGAAAAAAGTTTTAGAAAAATATTCAATATAGTAGGAAGGGTGAGAGTAGATTTAGGTGGTAATAACATTGCAAGAGGGAAAAACGGAATTGTATCATACTAAAATTTGTCAAAATTGATTGTTACTTTGGCGTATTCTAAAAATATACCTATTCATATATTTTTACTACTCTTTTCCTGCTCTTTCCATTCTTTAAAAGAAATACGCGGTAAATTAAACAAATTAGTAGTTCGGGTATAAACACTGTTTTTGTGCATCCTCCCGACTGGTGAAATTAGATCGGTAAGAACCGTTTGATTTTCATGATCTAAAAATTCTTTCTTTATATGCAAGTAGATAATTTCCCCCAACACTACGCGAGTGTTTCCAATTTCTACCGTACTTGCTAGGCGGCATTCAAGGTTGGCGGGTGACTCTGCAATCCTTGGCGGCTTCACCTTTATAGATGGAAGTTTGGTTAGCCCGGCAATTTCGAATTCGTCAACTTCTGGTGGAAAATCAATGGAAGTCATGTTCATTTGCTCTAAAATACTCTCGTTTACAATATTTATTACAAACTCCTTTGTCTTTTGGATATTATACCCAGAATCTTTCAAATCATTTTTTCGAGTTACATCTTTTCCAATGCCGATAGCCACAATGGGAGGGTCATTCCCCATCAAATTAAAAAATGAAAAAGGAGCCGCGTTTGGGATTCCTTTATCACTCAATGTTGAAATGAAGGCAATTGGTCTGGGAGTTATTAGAGAAATCAATAGAGTATATCTAAGGGGTGCCTTCATCTGGGAGATATTAAATTCCAGGGTATCCATTTATTATATATACCTGTTACTTTATATTCTCATAGTCTATAAAAGCCCTCTCCTCGACATTTTACTTAACAGAGGTATGCAAAGGGGATTGTACGGTTCTTGAGAAAAATAAATGACTGTTAGTTTTAAATCCCTCACTATTCACCTTGGTCTAATGGCTATTGCGGCAAATAGATACAAGTCTTTGCATAAAATATTGAAAATATCAAATTATATTGAACAAAACAAAACTAAAAAGTGATTGATATTCTAGAAGAATATCAAAAAATTAAATTATTGAAAGTCTGGAGTGTGATTTAGATTCTACTCTATTTTAATTTCCTTACCTGCGGGTTTAGTAACTTTCTTTTTGTCGAAGGTTATTTCCAAAATGCCATTGTTATATACTGATCTTGCGGTCTCAATTTCGGCTAGCTCTGGAAGTTCTATATTCTTATGATATTTTCTTTGAGCATCCTTCGATGTTGTTACTTCAACTTGCGAATCATATGCTTTTATTTTAATGTCTTCTTTTCTGATACCGGGCATTTCAACCACTACTTTGACTTCTTTGTCCGTCATGTTCACATCGACTAAAGGCTCTCTTTCTGCAGATATTTGGGAGAGATTATCCGGTTGTGTTCCTATTTTTTTTACAGCGTTGTCGCTCAAAGATTTGATATTTCCAAATTCCCTTACATGAGGTTTACCGTCGGATCCGATAGTCATTGAATAACCATATACTATTGGACCTACTTCTCTAACCTTGCCACCTTCTTTTGTTTCATATTCCCGTACAAGTTCTTTTGGGGCGTTATTTGAGATATCGTTAAATACATCAAACATTCTGTTCATTTCCTTATGGATATCATCAAAATCGCTGAACGCATCTCTATTAAACAATCCTAATCCACTTCCCCTACTTTTTCCTAAACCTGTCTCAAAGAATCTGCTAATCCAATCGCTTGGTATTATATCTTTATTGCTCATTTATCATATACACCTAACATATGTAATACATATTACATTATATAAATTTTTCTTACATTATGTAATACTACCTATATACGGAAATATTATGAGATTCACAAGTTTAGCGAGTAATCTAACATGGTCTCGAATACCCCTAAAGACAAAAAATAGAATAAGTGATGTTGTGATTACGCCTTAGCATTGATGGTGTTTTCAGTTATTTTATGATCTTGATATTATAAAATTTAGAAGGTTATTCTGAAATCTTCGTTATTCTCATTAATATGATTTAATTAGACATTTCACAAACAGATTTGTTTTGTATAGCTTTGTGTTGTTTCTTGTGCACAATGTAGAGCTTTTAGGAGTATGAAAGCTATCTTCCGAGTCATATCTTTACATAAAATATCCCACTGATTCTTACATATCTAGCATCTATCTAGTCGAAAAATGTATTAAAGATGGCGGTGTATAATGTTAGTACTAGTTAAGATTAATAAAATAAGCGATGTACAACACAAGATAAATGTTACTTTACTAGATATTGACGATCTTGGATCTGTGGTTCCAATAAAAGATCTTGAATTGAACCTTCCATCATATGATGAATCAGTAGTTAATATATTAAAGACATCTAATCATGTGATCATTTTTACTGATGACTTTGCAAATGGAGTCAATCCTACTATAATATCTGCCATTAACTTGACCGATGATGAATTAAACCATGAAAAGGAGAATATGATCAAAGTTGCAAATGATAAAAACAAAAAATTAGAGTAGGAAAATAATCATTATCATCAAACCCTATCATTACTTCTCCATCCTGTCAAAATCTAAATATTTTTTGGAGGGAGAATAACCTATGTTCTTTAACTCACCTACTTAAAAAAAATTATCAAAAGGCAATCGTTAGAAAAAAACGATTTGAGGATTGATGTTTGTAGGAATCAATTAATCACGGCCGTTTCCAGATCGACAACTCCTCGAGGTTGAACTATCTCTGCAAATATCTCATACACTGCAATAAAGGGTTCGCTGTGAATCGTTCTCAACCATAATGAATCGCCTACGAAAGAAATGGATGCAGAGAAATATGGAGGTCCAGTAGCATAATCAGACATGATTACTGACGGAGCACTCAAGACACCTGGGGTTTCGCATCCTCCTGTATCATTATGATACCCGGAATGCAATTCTCCAAATCTATCTGTATCAAGCATAGAAAAAGTATTATTGTCAATATGCAGTCTATGGCTGATACTCAATTTCACCGTTTTGTTGCAGTATACGTTACTATACCAGTATAAATTGTACCGTCATCCCTATTAGGCAGTAGTGGTGCACCATGTGGATCTTCCCAGCTTCCAAAGTCACATTATTAAAATCTTCATACGAGACAATCCCGCGAAGTACAACTGGCTGTTCTGATAAAAAACTTTATTGGTCACATCTGAGTAATTTTACTAGAAATAGCATTATCAGCGTTGTTTAATTGTGCATGTGCTTGCAATGGATAAGATAGATTATGATTTAATGCAATCAGGAAAATTGTTGCTAGTATGATCAGCATGACAATCAGATAACTCTGTTCACTTCTCATCCCTAAATCAGCAAGTTAAAAAGGCTTTTGTCATACCAAGCATAAATCGATCTTCCGATTCGTTTTTACAAATTAATTATCATTACTAAGGAAGTAGATTTTTAAATATCGACCAAAGGTCATGGTCTTGAAGACAATCCAATCTAACCTTTAAATGTTACAATAATTCATCCAAAGAAGGAAAATTGTTTGAGGGATTTGTAAAAAGGTACTATGCTTTTCTTATATCATCAAGTGTCATTATCATATCCCGGTGTACTTTTCCACCTAGCATTAACAATGGTTCACAAGCATCATACATTTGGTCAGGAGAGGATATATCCATTACAAACATTGCACTTCTTTCTCCATCATAAAGTGTAAAAAATGCTGGTTCTGCCTTTGTATTTTTTATATATTCTTCTATTTTTTTTAAAAAGTTTGGATCATTTACCATTTCGTTGCCAAGTGAATTAGGAAATGAAACTCGTATCAAAAATTTCATAGTCAATGATTTAACGGGATATTAAATAAATATTTTGAATATTAATGACATGTCTTCTATTACCTATTTAAATAACTAAATTCCCTTATATTGATTCCAGTATGTTTCTCTTTTTTGAATACATCATCTCTTCTTTAGCCAGAATTGGGGCTCCACTGTTATAGAGGAGATACGGGCGTTACTGTTGTTGTGTTTTCTACTGGCACTGTACTGTTTGTTAATCCTAAATCAGAGGTTGATCCATTTCCAACGGTTGCAGGAAGCTCGGCTGTTGTTGGTGTATTGGCATTTATTTGCTGTGAAAATCCTGCTAATCCAGAAATGAAAGTTATGGTTGCAAGCATACAAACCAATAGTATTAATCTAAAAGCATACATTCTCCCTTTACATTAGCATCATAGTATAAAAATCGTAACGCTTTGCAGAAAATATTATTGCATATTTTTCACTTGCCTGAAATTCTAGACGACGACAAAATTTTTTTGTGTTTTCTAACCAGACTAGATTACCAATTTAAAATGGTATATAGTTTTAAATATCAATTTCCAGGACAGTATTTTTTAATTTCGATACCTGTTAACAAGATCCGAATAAAATAAATTTATTTTTTATTATTATGAAACCGACACTAAAACTTGTTTATTAGCAATCACAAATTCAGATAAAGAGAGACAACAAATCATATTAATTCTGCTGGATTGGTTTTTTTTTCAAGGGTTGAGCAAATGAAAGTTCATACCCATCTGGTCCCCTTATATGGAAATACCTTTCACCCCAAGGGGCATCCACCGGTTCGTGAACAAGCACAATTAAATCTGAGAGAGATGCGGTACTGACAAAATACGAATACAATCTGTCTACATCCGCCGTATGAAAAATTATTCTACCAAAGAATCTGGGTGGGTTATTACTAAAACGACCACTACTTTCAGAGCCTTCAAGTTCGAGATTCAAATACATAGACGAATTACGTTTTCCAATCTGATAAGTAGTAAATGCATCACAAATAGACCCACCATAGATCAATTCAAACCCAGGTACTTTAGAGTAAAAGCTACAAGACCTTTTCATATCTCTGATAGTTAAAGTTACTGCAGAAATTGCATATACTTGACTCATGAGATTTATTGTGGCGGTCGTCCTTTCTTAGTTTATGGTACAAATCCGTCCGTTTAAAAGAATAAAGATCAATTCATTGACAATCTAACTTTATGTTCTCATTGTCCAATTTTGTTCCGTATTCGCAGCATTTTTTATTATTGGAATTCAAACATATCCTTGTTTGTTTATGACGCGGGTCCACAAATATTACAAAAATAATGCAAAAGTGTATGAACAAGATCTGCCATTAAAATCAAGAAAATAGATACTTTTCTGTATCAGATGAGGATAATTGACATATGTATTTGACTCACGGCAAAGCACTTGCTAGAAATAATATTAAGACTAAATTGTAAGGATGCCAGAGACCTAGTTGTAGTTGTAGGTCAATACAAGTCAAATGGAGCATATTCGATAATTATTCAACAGTTACCACCAAAAAAACCCCATGCGAACCAAATTGATAAGGCATAAAAAACAATGAGTAATGATAAACCTGTCCTGTTTATAGGAGATCATCAAAAGAACAATAATGAAAAACATTTTATTTTCAATTTATTTCGTTACTAATATTAATTTGCTAGAACATATCGTGTAATTCCATTCTGACAGACTTTGGATAATAAATCAAAAAGGCCATCACAATATTGTAAAAAATTTTACCATTTGAATTGCAATTTTCAAATTATAAACTGGGATTGGAAGGATTATTTTGATACTTGCCAACATCCCGTATTCCACTAAGTATAAATCATTCCTTGGTTTGGCTTTACCTAGATGATGCAAAAGTTGGCAAAAATTTGGAAGTATTGTAAAGCGTACAAGGTAAAACAAGATAAGAACATCTTTAGTTGTTTAATGTCATTAAAAAGTGGGATAAATAATACCACCATTATTATCCCTAATCAAGATGTAGTGTTATAAGATGGTCTCAGAAAGATCTATACCAGAACCCATTGGATCGGATACAGGTGGTACCGATCCTGGTCCACGTAATAAAGAATTGGACCGTCAGAACCCCGACATTCTTTCACCGCCTACCACTGACTCAGGTACATTACCTAACTTGAAATTTTCATTTGCTTTGGCACACAATCGACTTCAGAAAGGTGGGTGGACACGACAGGTAACAGCCAGAGAGTTACCTATCGCTACTTCGCTCGC
>WHSX01000144.1 GCA_009379865.1 Candidatus Nitrosocosmicus sp. | reverse complement strand
CAGAATCAACAAACTGCTAAACCAATCCAATAATTTTTTTAAATACTAATTATTTAGCAAAAGAAGAATGTTAGTTTGATTTAAATAGTGTTTAGATAATTTCATTTAAACGTAGGGTTCGTAGCTCAGCCAGGTAGAGCGTCTGGCTCTTAACCAGATCGAAAGAGGTTAAAATGTCGTGGGTCCGAATCCCACCGAACCCGCTTAGATATGCACACTAATATATCCGATTTGGACTACAAATATTGTAAAGCAAATGCAGATCAATAACTTTTCATTTTGTTCTTACTAACCTGTTACAATTGAATTACCCCTAGTAGATGATTTACGGTTATTTAGTTCCGACAATACATATAGCTTCATTTCTAAAACTAATTGAATCTAAATTTTTATCCACATAATTATTTGCCACTACTTCACTTACCGTCTTCAAAATCTCTTTTTTTCTTTCTTCTGATTGATTGGATAACATCACCTGAACCGGAGATGCTGTTTCACATACAAAATTTGTAAATTCTTCTGGCGAATTAAAGTTAAAGATCATATTATGTCTTTCCATGGTAACATCTTTGAACCCTGAACTGCTAAAATAATCTTTTAGCAATTTTTCATCGGCTAGACTAAACGGACCAGGAGCATTTGGCGTAGGTGGTGGGCTGTTGGTTTCCTTTAATAATATATTGAAAGGTAGTGAAATAAAAGGAACTTTATCGGGAGATGCCCAAACCGCCGCAGCGAATCGTCCGTCAACTACCAATGAATTGTGTATGTTTGATAATCCTGCTTTGACGTTGGGTAAAAACATAAGGCCAAACCTACAAAGTGCTGCATCAAATGTGGAAGACGGCAAGTCAGTAGTTTCTGCGTCCCCTTCCCTAAAATCTATCAAATCTTGTAGACCCATAGATATAGACCTCTGTTTTGCAACTGCCAGCATTTGAGGGGATATATCTATCGCCAAGACATGTCCATTTTTTCCTATTAGTTGTGCTGCTGTTATAGGTGGTTCTCCTATACCAGTAGCTATATCAAGAATCTTGGAACCTTGCTTTATCCCAGCAAGTTCTATCAACCGTTTAGTGAGATTTTCACCCACAGTCTCAGTTATTTTCCACCACTTTAGCCATCCATCTGCTACATTATTCCAGCCTTGACGTTGACCTTCCTTAAACTGTTTAGGATCAAAAGTCAACATTACCCGTTTCACTCCGAATTCATGATATATAAAAATGAACCTTTAGCAGAAAAATTAATCGATCAGGATTGATAAACTGCGTCAAATCAAGCTATAAAGTTAGACTTAAGCAACAAAAGCAGGTCTTTTAGACAAACAGATTGATTTCTAAGAATGCGTAAGAGAAGATTATCTTTTAAATCCATGTGGATATCCTCATGATTTCCACCGAACCCGCTACTAGTTTTAGTAACTATATTACTTAGAATAGTGCTCTTAATCATCTAATAGCCATTCAAAATCAACATACTAAAAGGTTTTTCATAACTGAAGATGCATTCATTTTAGAGATTTGAACAACTCTAATCAATAATTGAAATTAATAAATTTCTCGGGTTATTATTATTATGAATGTCTCAACATCCTAGCAGAGATGATTTATGTTATTGTAATAGTGGAAAAAAATTCAAAAATTGTCATATGAGACAATTGAAACCAATAGAATACTTGACTGTTAATGTAACTAAATACATAAAATCAGTAGAGTACTTTGCAACAAAAAATGACGGACGAACCGAACCGATTAACAGCATTTTTGATATTCTTGTTTACTTGCAGCATGACTACAGCTGGGATAAAGAGTTAGATGGCTTAGTTGAGCCACTGTTGAATATTCGTATTAGGGACAATCAATTTAAAACAGAAATTTTCAAATCAAAATTAGGTAAACTAAAACATAAACTAAATGCTGTAAACTATTACTCTTTTATATTTAAAGAAAGAGAAGAAGAAATAATTAAAGAATTTTCGGTGGAGTATACTGCTGAAAATGCGTCTTATTCAATGGATGAGCCAATTCTCATATTTAGTACGGAATCCTTTTTGTTCCAATGCAAAAGCTGTCTTGATGTATTAGCTCAAATGATTGGATTATTATTTACACTGGACCTTAATACCTGGGGAAATGAAGGAGATGAAATAATCAAACAAATAAGATCAAGAATTGAAAGTGGTCATGTAAAGGGTAATAAGAATAACTATGATGAACTAAACATAATTATTGAGAAGAACAAGTATTGGATTAAAGATTTGGTGGATATGCGTGATGACGTTACACATTTATCTGACTTAGAAGGAATGTCCTGTTTTATTCATGAATCTGTTGATGAGAGGGCAGCAAAAGCGAAGATATTTTACCCGTCCCTGCCAGATGGTCAAAGGGTGTCAAAATATATGGAGAGAATAAAGAAAAACCTACAAGATTTGATAAAAGAGATATCAATTCTGGCAAATTCGTTAAACCAATCCAACTAGTGCTCTATATTGGTAATTTTACTAATATAATTCTCAATACATACATCACAGAAAATTTCATTTTTAGCTTGGTAATACTATGATATTTATCTTTTCTAAAGGAAAGCTCTATCAAACCCATGTGGATATCCACACGATTTCAACCGAACCTTTATACCATACGGAACTTAGTTCAACCGAACCCTACCAGTTACAATTTGATAATATATCTATCGATAATACGTCTTTGATTTTGAAATGATAAAATCTGACATATGAATTACGAAAATTCCGAGAAATCCCATGATACATCCAAAGGTGGCTAAAAATATATTTTCAGGCAAATGACTAGGATATCCCAATTCTTTTAGGATTATCTGAATGATAAATATCATTACGAGATTAGATGATCCTATTGTTGCCGTAAGAGACGCACCAATCCTACGTAGGCCAATTACATAAGATAAAGAACCAATAAATGGAATTAGAGAAAACAAAAGCAAGATAACTATGTTTCTAGGTATTGATAATAATTCCATTTGTGAGGATGATTCATCCAAATATTGCGTTGTTGTGAACAATGTATCGAATAACAATGCAAAGATCATGAATACCACAAGAATGAGACCTGAAATAAACATAGATGCACCTGCAACATGAACGGAAGAATGTTTTGTGACCAATTTTCCAAGAAATAGTACACCAACTGCAAAACCTACTGCCGAAAGGATCGCTTCCAAATCGCCAAAACTAACTAACGAAAGGATTGCAGGATATATTGAATTAATATTTACCTCTCCAATTAGACTCGATAAATTTACATTGGAAATATCATCAATAGATAAATCGCTAGCCAAAGACAGAAAGAACCCCAAAGATCCTATACAAATACCAATAATTTGGAATTTGTTTAATCGTTCTTTTAAAAATACTCTTGCTAAGATAATTATTAGAATGATTTCAACCGGTCCAGCTATAAGAGCTTCTTTCGATGCTCCTATTCGATTTATAGAGTCATACCATGTAAATATTCCTAATGAGAGTGATAAAGATGCCATCAGAAGAGCTTTCCAACTTTTAGTAAATATCTTAATAATATCTGTGTAGGTTTTAGTAACAATACAAGCAACTGATAACAACATTAGGCCAGATAATGTTATACTCAAAGATGAAAGCACAATAGGAGAAATTCTAACATAATAGATTGTAAGATACTCTATAGTGACTGATTCTAAAGAGAGTGCAAGAGCATACACAAAAACTACCCATGATTTATGAAATAACAAAAGAACAATTCTTTATACTTTCTCTCTTATATATTAGGCATTCATCTCCATAGAAATACTATGTCCCAGCATTCGGAAACTGTTTAAACAGTATTTTTTGCCAATTATATTAGCGAATGTCAATTAAATGATTATTTGTTTAGGTTGAATATTGATAGAAATTTATGGACAAGAGAATCATCCAATTCAACCCAAATCAAAAAGAAAATATTATTAACTAATATGAATAAAGAGGAAAAATAATCGTGTTATTCTATGATAGTAGTCAAAGGATTGGTCTAGTGGGAAATCATTTACCTAATTACAAAATCAATTGATTAATATTTCATAGGCTTATTATATTAGTTCATTTGGAAAAATCTTTAAATCGTTCCTTGATAAATTAAATGTAGAATCCTATTTAAAATACCGATATCAGCACGCTTCCACTTGTGTCCTTGTTAAAGTTTGACTATCTTACAATAACATATCGGGTAAGCTAACCAGAAGGAGTATGTGATCATCTATTATGAGTTAGACATTATCTAGGTTCAGCTTATTAGTTTCTTATATTTGCCCGTGCAGCAATCTTTGCTATTCTAATTGGTTCAGGAATTGAACCTTGGAGAGTAAAGGAATTAATTATTGTGGATGCTTCTTTTAAACTAATTCCCCAGTACCGGATGAATAGGTTCTTACCTGTCTTTAATAGAATTTTGTCTCGCTGGCCTAGCTTATAATATTGTTCTAATTTTATCTTAGAGTCTTCGGAAAAATGATGATTTATAGCCCCTTGTAGTCCTTGTGAGTCATTGAAAGTTATTGCTATAACTGGAAGATCGGTGCTCTCTTGGATTTCTTTACCGTCTATAATATTGTACATGCTTATAATAAGCCCATCAAGCATTATGCAATTAACATCGTTTCTCTTTAATGACTCATACATAGACAAGATGCTTTGTGTTGCATCATTACCTTCAATCGTAGCATTTCCAAAAATCATACCATCAATTACAAGATCACGACGCATTACTATTCCCGCAAGTGTAGAGCAAATACTAGTTTTTTTGAAGCTTTCGGCTATACCTAAAACTCGTATACCTTTTTTCTCAGCGTGAAATCTCATTCCAGTCTCCATTCTTTTTTTGAAAGGGAAAAATCATACCCGTAGGTGCAATTCATGTATACCCTATAGAGCTCTTGGCAGAAATGTCTAACTCATCTGAGGAGCAATGGGAACTTTTCAAAGAATGTTATATATTCAATTGTGAAACAATCTTAGCATAGTATCCCAATTGGATTAACTTAATAAAGAAATCTTTGCAGTGGTTAGAACAATAACTTTATTCGTCTTGATTCCCAAATGATTCCTACATATTATGTTAGGCTACGATGAGTTTCCAAGAAACTCTTAATTAAATCCTTAACTTTTAAACCCATGTGAAAATTCACATGATTTCCACCGAACCTTCCTACATATTAAACTTAAATCACTATTACTACTGATGTTGAATCAAACGCTTTTGTTCAGAGTTTAAAACGGATTTGCCATAGGTACATACAATGAGATCTTTGAACCAATCATAATTGGTCTGACTGAAATGGAAACCTGTGTTTGTTATTCAATTATGACCACTAAAGGTTTACCTTATGATTCCCATTCGGCGCAGCAAGGGCAACTAAATAAACCCTTTCCATAATAGTCCGTAGAAGGACATGATTCCATAATCTTCAACTCTGACAAGAACGTTATGCTACAAACATTTTCCTCTCTTTTGATGCTTTTGTATAAGGCCATGAACCGATTCGTTTAATATCCATATTTCTCATACCTTGTCCTTAAGAGATGACATGTCAATTACAAATCGGTATTTCACGTCGCTTTCTAACATTCGCTTATATGCTTCGTTTACGTCCTTAATTTTGACCATTTCGATGTCTGCTGTTATGCCATGCTTTCCACAAAAGTCGAGGAGTTCTTGAGTTTCTGCTATCCCACCGATATCAGAACCTGCTACAGACCTTCGTCCCATTATTAGTGGAGTTGTGTTTAATGTGGGCTCTAGGTTACCTGGAAACCCTACAAGCACTAAAGTCCCGTTAACGGATAATAATGGTATGTATGAATTAAGTTCGTGTGTATAAGGAACCGTATCTATAATCAAATCAAATTTATTGTTAACCGAGTCCATCTGTTTAATATTAGTTGAGATCACTACATTGTCAGCACCCAATTTATGAGCATTCTGCTCCTTACCTGGAGACCGTGTAAACAGCGTTACTTCTGCACCGAGCGCTTTTGTCAGTTTCAGCGCCATATGGCCAAGGCCTCCCAAGCCTATAACTCCAACGTTCGATCCCTTGCCTATTTTCCAATGACGAAGAGGTGACCATGTGGTTATACCTGCGCATAACAACGGTGCCGCACCCTTGGGGTCTAAGTCTTTAGGAATAAGTAATACAAATTTTTCGTTGACGATGATTTTTTCAGAATATCCGCCAAAAGTCGGCGTTTTATCCCGTCGATCGATAGAATTGTAGGTGAATGTCGGAACCTCTTTGCAATACTGTTCCAGTCCTTGATTGCAAGAAGAACAGTTCTGACATGAATCGATCATACAACCTACACCAACAATATCTTTAGGTTTGAAGCGCCCAACATCTGAACCTACACTTATCACTCGGCCGATTATCTCATGTCCTGGGACTAGAGGATAAATGCTCCTTCCCCAGTCGTTTTGAATATAATGCAAATCCGTATGACATATTCCACAATAAAGAATTTCGATAACCACGTCATCAACACGTGGATTACGTCGAACAAAATTATACGGAACTAATGGTGTTCTTGCAGAAGTTGATGCATATCCAAGTACATTGATTGTCATTTTCTTTTATCTTTCCTTTGATATCCGAAAACAAAGTGTTATTTAAGTGATCTTGCTTCTATCAAACCATTCAAATTGGAAGAAACATTCAAACCTATATACGATCTGTTGTAATTTTGGCAATCTATGGGTGATAAAATCATGTCAAATTTGTTTCACATACCACCGAACCCGCATACCATGAGGAACTTAATCCCACCTAACCAGCATTAAATTACATACTATTAAGTAATCCAGCGGTAGTTTATCAGTTAACTCGAGTTTAAATAATGATAATTAATCAAATTAGCAAAAAAGTAAGAAGATTGTTTTCACCTTTTGAAAATTTTGTTATATACTTTATGTAAATCTTTAAAACTTTTGTTAGTTAAACCTAGTCATGCCGATAGATTCAGAATTTCCTAAAAATCATAAGGTTATGGGAAAACACCAAACATCAGATGGTTCTTATGTTCATTTTGTGTGGGGTCCAGGAAGGTCCGATGCTGAATCCGCTACAAATACCCAAGTCCAACAAGATTATCAAACAAGAGGAGAAGAATATACTCCATTAGGAGTGCATGGAACGTTTGTTGCAGTTGACTGGGATGCTTGCATTGCAGATGGTGGTTGTATTGAAGCATGCCCTGTTCAAGTATTTCAATGGTATAGATCTGAACAAGATATTCCCGCGACACAAATGGTAAATGCTACTAGTGAAGGTATAGGTGAAAACAGTAATAGGGATGGCAGAAAAGATTTTACCGATAAATCCGATCCGATTAGAGAACAAGCTTGCATATGGTGTATGGCCTGTGTTACCGTGTGTCCTACCACCTCAATCAAAGTAGATGAAGCTAATCTGCCAGTCCATGAGGAAGCATTATCGGCATTTAAATAGAAATTCTGTTAATTATAAAAAGAAATGGCATGACATATCTTCTACTTTTTGATCATAGAATTTAGATGTCTTTTTTATGTGAACCTATGTGAATTTTCACACGATTTCCACCGAACCCGCTACCTATTTACAGTAACGACATATAAGATGCTATATTAACTAACAATATCTACCAAATGTTGACGAAATACAATTATCCAATTAAATTATTACTAAAAAAACACTCGGTTCTTATTTATCTATAGTTTTGATAATCTAATTATTGAGTAGTGACGATATAAAAAAGAACGAGGAAAATGAACAAATTATAG
>WHSX01000143.1 GCA_009379865.1 Candidatus Nitrosocosmicus sp. | reverse complement strand
AAATCCAAAATTCCAGACTTAGATGTGTTAAGAGCAGTTGCTGTAAGAATAAAACAAGAAGGCTTGAGTCTAAATGACGTGGCATCAGGTATCAGGATAAAAAATTTTTTAGAACAAATGGGATCTTCAGAGATAGAGATGGAAAGATTACTCACGGAAATAGATATTCATTCCTTCAAAACAAACCAAACTTTTTCGAATTTTGTTAAAGAAATACATGAAATTCATAGATTCGCATCGGGACTTGGAATTTCTATTCACCAAGTCTATGATTATGTTGAACATAAGAAAAAAGAATTACGAACTTTGCAAATTGAACTAGACAAAATGAAATCATTAATCCTAAAGAAAAAGATCGAGTATCATGGGTTACAATAAAGGCGAATTCATTTGGGAATAGTTCTGATCGAATGTATCCCTCATAGTAATGATAATCCGGAATGGTTAGCTAAATGTGTTGCGGTGTCATACCTAAACAAGCATAATCAGTTTACAAATGGATGTATCTTGTTATTTACACAGCTGTTAAGTCTATCATGTTATAAGGGTTTGGTAGAATATGAACAACTTTGACCTGAATTTGGAATATTAGTTTAAAATTATATGAATGCAATCGAGGAATAAAACTGTTACATACTATCGTATTAGTGATGAATACCTCTACGTGATTATATAAAATCTAAATTGTTACAAAACTTGTTAAATCCTTAGTAAATTATCGTAGTATCGATTTAAACACCGTTAAATCAAAAGAGCGTTTGAATAGCCATTATTATTTCATAAAAGTATTAATGATAATAGTAGTGTTGTTCATGAATCATTTCGCATCCTAACTAACAATTAGACTTTTCATTTATTAGGCTGTAAAAAGCAAAATAAAATGATTATGGAAGAGACCAAAATTAAAAAGATGTATTCCGAATTTGGTCAAGATCTATTTGTTTTAGAAATGCTTAGATGGAAACGTAATGGTTTTTTTCTTGATTCAGGGGCTTCAGACGGGGTTAAATCAAATAATACCCACCTCTTAGAAGTTTCTTATGACTGGAATGGTATATGTATTGAACCAAATGAAGTTTTTTTTGAAAATCTAGTGAAAAATCGCAAATGTCACTGCTTGAACTATTGTCTATATGATAAGGAAGATTATGTTGATTTTTTGGAACTAGGTAATGATGTTGGAGGTATCATGGAAGAATATCACCCATTACACTTGCATCGCGCAAAAGCATCAAATGATGTTCAAAAAGATTTGTATGGAAATCCAAAGACTGTTCGGAAATTGACCCACACGGTAGGTCAAATTCTGAAAGAATGTGATGCTCCACAAACCATCGACTATTGGAGTCTTGATACAGAGGGTTCGGAGTTAGCCATCTTAAAGAGTTTTCCATTTGATGATTACTCATTTCGTGTTATAACCGTAGAACACAATCATTTTCCTGTACGTGAAGAGATTAAAGAATTCCTCGAATGTCATGGATATCAGAGGATAAAAGAATTTGAAGTAGATGATTGTTATATACAGAGGTAACCATATTCCCTTCCACTCTAATTGGAATGTCTTGCCGGAATTTTGATATCAAAACTAGGTTGGATATAATCAAATTGAATACCACATTATCTATAAGGTATTATAGTACCTGAATTTAGGATCCATTAGTTTACAACATTGGTCTTGAAATACTACTTTTAACTTTTTATATATTTCTAGATTATCATTGTTACTAAAATAGGTAGCGGGTTCGCTGGTATGTGAAACAATTTTGACCCGATTTAACCACTTAGTTATCTATCAGAAGCTATGGCCCCAGTTATACCTAAGGCATTATATTATCGATGGATCGGGTACGACCCGGCCTACTGAAACTATATTTTTATATGTATATAATTTTGGGAATTATTTCGATTCGTACTAACTGTATCGTATATTAGTCATATTTGATAAATTGGTCTATTATAAGTTAAAATTGCAGCGTAACAAAACTAAATGAAAAAAGCTTGTATCTAGAATCTAGTGTAAAACTATTCTATGTTACATGAGAGCAACCTTAACCATAAATTGATTTTGTAGTATAATTCTTTGATCATAGAAAAATCGTTGTTGTTTTCAAATTTGGAGCAGTTTTCTTTCTCCACCATATTTCAATCGAACAAGTATACATAGAAGGTCTCTGCTCTCTGGGCTGTAAGTTTAGTCGAAGATGAATTATGATTAGTGGTTAAATACTATGTTAAACTACCGTACTTGCAAACTACTGTAATTCCATCAGTAAACTTGCACCGCGTCCCTGTTATTATTATAAGGTACATTATTAAACCTATCTATTAATAACAATAATAATTTAGCCTACGTAGGCTTTTGCTTCTACTAAGAGTAAAACTTTGTCTATGGCCTTTTGAGTAATAAACACTGCCTCTACATCTTTAGAATTATCAACAATATAATTATTCTTGATTAGGTATTCTCTTATTTGGTACCTTATCCCGGGGTTGGCCTGAACAAAAACATTTTTTGTTACCTTTTGATATATACAAGCCTCCATAAATACCTCAATAAAGGGAACGCTTATGGTTAAGTCAGCATCGGCTTTCTTTACTAAAAACTCTATGACTAAAGCCATTAAATCGTCCAGGGCTTCAACATACTGCACATTACTCATACAATAAAAACTAGATAAAATAGTTTATAACAGTAGTAGACACGTGTGTCATCTTTTGACTAAGGAAATCATTTACTATATTAAGAATGAAGGTAGATTATAGACAACTACCAAACCCGTCGTTTCCGCACCTTTCTTTTGAGTATTATACCCATTAAGACAGTAATTACTTATTCCTAGATTACTAAATTTACGGTATATAAGGTAAAACACAAAGTTTGTTGCAACTCCTGAGATTCAAGCGCTCTATGCGGAGATACACTTTATTTTGGCCACCATTACTATCTTTACCTAGACATCTTTAAGGTAATTTAATAAGAAAAACTAAGAAATGATGAAGTGTTAATAGGTCAACTGCAATGTCAGACTGCTACCATTTCTATATGATGGTACCTTATTAGTGCCAAGATAGTAGTATAAATGATGAATATTATTGAAAATGAAGTACCATATCTGGTAGAGGCAAAAACATGCGGGTATAAAAATAGGGAAAAAAGTGTTTCGTATCAGTTCATCGAGTCTTCTCATGGTCTTTATCTAAATAAGGCTGAATTGATGCTAAGTCAGATTCAAGCCTGTGAAAGATTATTGAAATATTCTAAGGATGACCATGAAACTCTTGTGTTAAGGGATGAAATGACCAAATTGAAATTGGTTTTAGATTTGATAAGATATTAGATTGCAAAGACAGTTTTGAATTTAGAGGAGTACCGGTGTACTTGGCAGATATCTACATATATTAAGTTGCATGCAATTACTTGATTGCGTTTTTAATGTTAAAAATTTAATATTGTGTTATAGCTGAATTTTAATAAGTATCAGTTCATTTGAGATTAACCATCATACTAATTAAATTTGATTTTCAAAATACGGAATGTGAGATGCTCACGATTTTTATTATGATCTAATTTGAATTAGGAACGGGAGCAATGGTAAATGAGTGACTACTAATCGATAATCAGGAATGCTTTAGTAATAAGAAATGTTACTCCATTCTTCTCTATTCTTCTTTATGATATGAATTGTGATCTTAATTTCAGGAATTCTACCATTAGAAGTCTGATTCACTGCAGACATACCCATTTTTATTTTATCCCAATTTACAAGAATATCATCCATTGTAAAGAATAACTTAATTGCTTTGATGTAATTCCGCAAGGTCCCCGCGCTAATTTCCTTTTTCTTGATCCTATCTTCTTGGAATGCTATATAACGCATTAATTGGTACTCGAGGGTTTTACGATTTTTAATCTTAATAGCGAAATTATATAATGATAGACATCAGAGGATTCAATGCGTTGTTTTAACTCTTCTTTTTCCATACTGACCATAAAGAGAGCACCCTCAAAGACATCTAATTAATAGGTAAGTAACGACAAATGATAAAAAGTATTTGTTTAGACCTTCTCTTAATACCTATACAACCTCTTCTTTTTTTGGATTCAAGGGTACTTCTTTTTTAACATCTGCAAAAAGGACAAAACAATAGATCTTGATGCATGGGATACTATTTTTCGCATTATGAACTTTATGTATCGCTAAAGATTTATCACCTGTAAGGCAAAACATAGTATTGCATATTCGGGCATTTTTATGAGAAAAATATAGTAATAGAGAATGAGGGTCTTTTCTATGATGGCAGAATAAATGAAGATATATTGTTTCCTTACTGAAAAGCACCTACAAGATCAACTCGCGATAATTCAAATGCTCTTTATTGAATCTATAAAGAAAATTGATAAAAAACGTAAAGGAAAAAAACTTTAAAAATTGATTTAAAGTCGATTTAAGTATCAGTAGTATAATGAAAATAGGAATAATTTGTACTTAAAAAATACTTTGATATACTTGATATATTGCGTAATAACTAAATAACTATAACAAACAATTAAGAGAGTAAATATAATATCGATAACTATGGTAATATACCTACGTTATAACAATAGATTTTATTTCCTATGTTATTCACATCAGTAAAGTTTACAAATTTTGTCAGATATCTAAGGTTTTTCTAACAATTACCCATGAGAAGAGGCTATGGATGAACTTCTCATAGGCGAGAGAGACATTGGTTCAAATTCTCCAATTAAAGCAATGTTAATTTAGAATTTAAGCTTTAAGGGAACTAAGTTCTGACATACATCATATACATTTACTATACGAATGTTTTATAAAAATACAGATATGCCCGCCGCTTAAAGCGGCCGCATTTGATATTCTAAAGCTGCCAATGTACTGCTACAAGCTGCCAATGTACTGCTACAAGCTACCAATGTACTGCTACAATAAAAAGAACTCAGAGCAGTGAGATAATTTTCCTTACATGATTGTAGCGCCGCCTTAAGGGCGGGCGCACGACCCTCATATTGTATCTAATATGATCTACATCAATATCTGATTAAGGATATTCCTAACACAAACAAATATTTTTGAAGCAAATAGTGTACTCTAGGGATCAATGATTTTAGTTTGTGTTGCACCATCAATCTTAAATGTTTAATTGTAATCCATAATCTGAATTAAGATGTAATCGGTTAAATTGTTTTTGACCTTCTTGAGATTTTATAATATGATAATTAAACAATAAACATAAGTAATTCCAAATATACGAAATTGCATGAATAAACCTCTATCAAACACAAAACAGGCAATCTTTGCTGTGACAGTAACGATAATTGCAGCAATAATTTTGGGGAGTGGTACGCCATCGAGTTATAACCCGGTATTCGCTTTAAAGCAGGAAGGAACTGGATCTCCTCCACCACCGCCTCCTGACTGCTCTATATATACCGAAGATGGACGTAAGATTTTCGTTCCTTGTCCATCAAAATCGAGCCCTCTCGAATCAAACACTGCAGATGACAACTCAATTTTGTCAAAAGAAGGCAATATCGTAGCCGAGCCTCTGCAAACATCTCCACCATCCTCATCATCTAATTCCAATGATCCAGCACAGGAAGACACATCATCTGGGGGGGAAAATAGTCTAAGAGCTAATTCACCAACCCCACCAGAATGTCCAAAACAAGGACCGATACCTCCAGACTGTACAATGAAGCCATATTAATTCTCATAGATAATGAAGTGGCTGTCAATTTTTTTGATCTTATTTAGAGTATTGACCTTAAGATAGTGTATATCAGAGCACCTTACAATACTTATTCGTCCATAACTAGAATAATTGCATTTAGTGATTTAGAAAAGGTCATGGTTTAAGTGATTCAAAAATGATCGAAGTAAATGAGGTTTTTTATAGATAAATCAACATCTTCATCATTTTCAAAGCAAAACTTGTTCAAATAAATCTCCAATCGTTGCACCAAAAAATAAACTAAATGGTCTGAATTTTATATTAACTAATAATCAATTTCAAATTAAGATAAATTTATTCTATAATTTAATATTTACACTCATGTTGTGATATCATGATATCTAACATGGGAAGGTTTATATTACTGATATCATGATATCAATATATGGAAAACTTAAATCAAATAAATGAGAAATATCAGACAACTAATGAGAGTGTTAATAAGGAGGTCATGCAGCAGAAATGAATAGATTGATACTTATGATTGTTACAGTATCGATTCTTGCGGTATCAGTTTATAGTTCTACTTCTCTGTACACGGCTGATGCGTATCCAAAATATAGACCAGGCGGAACAATATGTGAAGATAATGATGATGGTGAAACTGTAAGCTGTTGTAAACGTGTAACACCACGAGGTTCGTTTATTTCTGAAAGGTATTGTACTACTTGCAAAGATACTGAACCGCCAAGTAAGTGTTCTCCAAGAGAAATACTAATGGACTAGAAAAAGGCCATCTTTTATTCTTTTTTGATAATTTTTAATTTTTAAAACAATGAAAACATAAAGAATGTGCTCATATTTAACTGCGATAAATAAAAGGATTTGACTTTGAATAATCACAATATTATATTCAAAATCATCTAAAAGGATCTCGATATCAATTCTCTAATCATTATTAATTATTACCAAGATATAGTGTCTAACCGAAGAATAGAAAATTGAATGTTCCATATGACAAATTTCATTATTAATTTTAATACGTGTCATACTTTCCTTTTTGTAACATATATCTTCTAATACAGATTTAATAAAGAGATTAAACGGCCCTACTATAACTACTTAAGAATGGACTCGTAATTATTTATAATTTATCTATTCTATATCAGCGATCCTACGATTAGTCTAATTGCATATTCTAAAGTATGAAAAGTAAAATAGATATTTGCTTATTATATTATTTTCATCATTGTATTTATTCGAACCTGCCTTATTTCGGACTATAGATTTTCTAATACATGAGTTAGTCTAGGCACGGAATAACAGTAAGGAATTTTCCTTTCATTCTTATTGTACCTATTGAGTTTCTAACTTTACATCTTAAATTTAACTCAATGTCCTTCTTGTTGTTATGCAGGAAAATACTTACGGAGTACTCGACAGGATACAATGATAGACTCATTTGAGTCGATATAACTGAATATTATTTGAATGAACGTTGTAGCAGAAAAAGTTAAGGAAAGTTGATATTATAACATTAAAAGGTAATCGGGGACTATCCAGAATTATAACGAAAGAAAATTGCCAAGTCAAAGTTACGGGTTACTTTTACTTGATAGATATGAATAAAGTTCCTTCAAATGTTAGGGAGTCCGCTTTAATCGGATAAGGAGACATTTGGATTTTCATTAGAGTCACTTAATTCAACCGTAAATGATCCTGGAACTATTCCTTGGTTAGGGCTACTTCCAGCATTGTAGTAAAGATCTACATCAACGTTTGAAGTTCCAGGGCTTATTGCTTTAGCTATCTCATATCCTCTGCTTTCCACAGTAGCCGTTTCATTTGGAGCAAGTGTGTCAGAGCTGATTGCATTACAATGGAGTAATTGTGTAACAGTAACCTTGTCACCATACTTTACGTTTAGTGGCGATTCTCCACATGTTTTTCCTGTATAAGTTATCGGTTCATTTAGACCATTTTTTATGGTAGCTTGTATCTTGAATTCATCTCCAACACGAACCTCTTGAGGAATAGTCTTCAACTCGGTTAACTCCACTTCTCCAGTGAGACGTTGGTCATTTGGATCAATGATGATTGTATTGTTTTCGTTCGAAGTAGATTCAGCCGAT
>WHSX01000142.1 GCA_009379865.1 Candidatus Nitrosocosmicus sp. | reverse complement strand
GACTGGTGATATTTACCTCAAAATAATCCTTATCTTCTTTATCGACTTTCTTCTCCATTCGAAATTGTCTTCTACATTTGACTATTTAGTTATAAAATTTACTATATAATCGAGAATTCATCATTAGATTTAGTTCAGCATACAGCATTTTTTCTTCTATAACCTTCTTCTATTAGCAATATACAAGATCCTCCGAGATTCTCTCAATTCCATCCTTTGATGATAATTCGCCTCATATCTTGACGAGATATCAGTTTCGTCACCAATTCTTACCGACGAAACCAATATTGCATACTTTGATTAACGGTCATTACAGGTATTGGAATATTTTCAAATTCAAACTAATGGGTAATGCAATTTGAGTCATTATTACATATTTTTAGAAGACAGGATTTCACTCCACCAATATCTTGGGTTAATCTTAACGCTGTAAGGTCTGCTTCGATTTCCTAGTCTCTGATTGAATTAATATTATTTGTTAAATTATAGTGTTACAATTCCTATTACAGATCTCAGAAAGTCAAAAAATACTTTGTCGGATTTATGGCGAACAAATCCAATACTTTTAATGATAAATTTGGCATATTAACCTTTATTGTTGCAATAAGATGATTGTGAAAAATATGTGCACATTCACGTGAAATAACAAAAACTCTTTCAGCATGGTCCAGGTGAGCCATAATATCAAGATTAACAAAGATTATCCCATATGCTGTCTTTGTATCAAAAAACCAATTTTTCTCAATACAAATACCCAGCGTACCCGCAACAGGTGTAATATTCCTATCTGTTGGCATAACGGTTATAAAATTAGCAATGATACCCAATAAGTTCAAACATTCATTTGCTACGTAATTCATTTCATTGAGTAAAGAATACTGATTACTACTCAGAATGGTTAGTTGTGCATTTTTAATATTGCCATTATCATCATTTCGACCAAAACTAATAGCCATACCTTATAATACGATGTTTGGATTTAAATAACATTCAAAGTTCGGGTTTATCCTCTTCATCCCAGCATATCTTTTTCCCATTGGTGTATACTCATTTTTTCGCTGATCCTCAAATCGCATCTTTTCATAAAGAATTTACGTATAAATACCACGGAGATCAGATTGGTTGTTTCTTTAGTCTATATTCTAACTCGATCATCACAAAGTAATCATAATGCAAAACAAAAAAGATGTTTTTATGTAATTCTTCCTTATTGACAGTTTATGGAACCGATAACTAAAATCCAATTTGCTACTAATTCCGTTGGATTAGAGTTATAGTTTAAGAAATTTTTGAAAAGATAAGAGCAGTTTCAAATAATGAGCCAAGATTTCCTTTACGATTACAGGCAAATATGACCTGCATCCGACCCGGCCCATACCAACAACCTTCAAATTCAGATTAACTAATTTGGAGATTTGGACTCGTAATATAGCTATTACTGTACACATCTCCTTCAACAAATATTTATTAGAATAACAGTTCCCATATACCTCATGGATTCGAAGCCCTTTGAATTATAGTCGGGTTGTACGTTCCCATTCAAATATTTTAGAGGACTTAGGTTTACGTACTTCTGAAGAGTTTGAAGCCTCACCTATTGTGTCAATAACCCTAAATGCTGATAATACAATACAGAAAGGCTACATGTAACTGATATGATGGAGCGATACAGACGGTTTTTTCTTACAAGATATCTTTAAAACCGTCAATATTCACCCATATGGAATCTGATGAGATAGAAAAGAATATTGATTAAATGAGCATGTATTTATATTTTCAACATAATAGAAAATAGAAAATGTTTCCAATTACTTTCCCATCAGGTCGTAAAGTTGTACCTGCATTGATTGTTGTGGACATGCAAAATGGTTTTGTAAGCAAAGGCGGCTCTTATGATAAATTAGGAATGAATACATCCAATTATAGAGAAATAATACCTAATTTGAAAGATTTAGTTCAATTTTGTAGAGATAAAGAAATTCCAATTTTTTATACTGAAGCCGTAAGGGAATCGACGGGTATCGATTTGTTGACAAAAGTACATAACTTCTTGCCTAAATCAAGACAAGAACGTCTCAAATTTCCAATCTGTGTAAGAGGCACCTGGGATGGAGCCACGATTGACGAGCTTAAACCCCGAGAGGATGAACATGTAGTCATTAAAAGAAGGGATTCAGCTTTTCAAGATACAGAACTAAGAGTATGGCTCCAGAGTGAAGGTATTAACTTGCTCATATTTGCAGGAATAGATACATCCATCTGTGTTGAAACATCTTTAAGAGAAGGATTTAATCTTGGTTATGATGTAGTATTGATATCTGACGCCACTGCATCAGGGAATAAGGAGCATTACAAGACTACTTTAGAAAGAGTTTCAGATTACTATGGTTTAGTAATGAATATAGAACGCTTTAAGAAGGCCATGAATGATTTAGATAAAGTAAGAAAACATGAAGTTGATTTGAGCAATATTTCTGATACAGCATTAAACGCATTTCTTGAGGAATTCAATTTACTTGACCCTAGAACCTTTGCTCTATCTTCAACTTGATCCCTGAAAATTTAAAATCTTTTATTTATGTAAAGTTAAGCAGCCAAAGTCGACGATGCAATGTCGAGGTAAATGAGTCATGTGGGTTACATAGAAAAAATCATTATTACTAATATACGTAATAATTTACAAATATATCTCATTGAATATTAGAGTAATTCCTTTTTTTTGTGCTTCATTTGGAGCCTTTTTTATAGCACATTAGTTCATATATTGAAAGTGAAGTTTAGAAGAATTCTGGTTGGAATTAAGGCACATAATGAATCAAAAGAGGTAGCAGATCATGCTATAGCTATTGCAAAAAATTGTAATTCGGAATTACATGTAATTACAATATTTGATGTTCCAGACATTTATACTTCGCAGTTTAATTCTGGTAAATTGAGTCATCATCTTATGAAGGAGATTGTAGAAAAGATTGAGAATAACCTATTAGCGATAAAGAAGGATGCAGAAAAAGAAGGATTATTTGTAGTAACAAAGCTAATAGATGAAAACATACGTCCTGAGAAGTCATTATTATTCTATTGTAAGAACAATGATATAGATTTAATAATAGTAGGAAAAGGAAAAGGAGTAAATCTTAAGGAATGGATCTTAGGTAGTACTGCACTAGAAATAGTAAAACATTCAGATTGTGGTGTTATGATAGTAAAATAAAGTGTCTTAACTGATGTTTCAATCATGTAGATATGTTTCATGCTTGTTAATGATAAAAGCAAGATACTCGTCGTTAGTACTCTCTGATGAGCATGATCTATTGATAATAAAGAAAGCGTCAAGATTATTGTTACTAGTAGAAATACCCCAATGGGTCGAAGTATGATGATTTTTCATTAATGAAGATTAGACTTTAGAATATTTTCGTGAATTATACATATTCATCGAAACATAGTATTAGAAAAGAATAAGAAAATTCTTTACTTGTCGACTACCGAAAACTGCTATGAGCCATTATCCTCGTTAGACGGGTGATCATTGTCTTTGTCCGATTTGGTTGCTGTTGCTGTTGTTGTAGTTGTAGTTGTAGTTGTAGTTGTACTACCAGAATCTGACACAAATTTTAGGGTCTTTCCGAATTTTAGCAAGTATGGGGTTATGAATGTAGTAATTATAGTTACTACCCCCAATACTGGAAAAACGGAATTGGAAATAGCACCAACGTCTTGTCCAGCCTTAACTACGACTAAGGACAACTCGCCTCTTGCAGCAGACATCCCTATTCCCGTTCTGAGAGCTGTCGTTTTCCCATATTTGGCTATTGATAGAATTCCACTTACTAAAATGAATTTTGAAGAAACTGATACGGCAATAAGAATGAGGCCAGGTATCAAAAAGAATGGAACTAGTGATATGTCCATGAGTGCACCGATGGAAATAAAAAATAATGCAGCAAACATGTCTCTTAAAGGTGTAGTAATTACCCGAGCTACGGAAGAGCTTTTTGCCTCAGCTATAAGAACTCCTGCTAAAAACGCACCTGTCGCGACTGAGAGTCCAATAGATTTAGCCAAAAATGAAAGAAAGAAAGCCAGACCTAGAATTGATATTAGTATCAAGGCATAATCGTTTACTTTACTTATCCTGTCCACTATATTTGGAACGAATCTTGAACCAATGACTAGTGTACCTCCGATGAATGCACCTACAATTAAAATTGAAGTTATAATATTAACAAAAGATAAATCTCCTTCATGAATTGCTACTGACTGCAGTATCCCCAATACTGTAATTGCAAGAATGTCTTCAACTATAGATATACCAAGTAACAATGTTGTAGACTTATCTCTTATCATACCAAGTTCCTCCAACACCTTTATCGTAACTGCTGTACTTGTGATGGATAATGCCAGTGCAATGAACAGTGAATCAAAGTAAGCAAACCCAAGGAATTGAGCAACAATGAATGTAATCAAAAGTGTTCCCATGGATTCTACTACTGCTACTATTGCAGAAATACGACCTACCGATCTTAATCTTTTTATTGGAAAATCAGTTCCAATCACAAATAAAAGCATTATTATCCCTAGTTCTGCAAATGCATTCAGAGTATCTATTTTATGGATTAATGAGAAAGGAGGAGTATATGGTCCGATGATCATACCTGCAAGAATATATCCAATAACTGCAGACTGTTTTAACTTATAACTAATAAGTAGCATTATTGTAGCAATTATCATGATTACAGCGAAATCCTGTACAAGCAATTCTAACGGAGAATTATTACTCTGAGTAGTTACCAGAGTAGAAATATTATCTGATGCCGGTGATCCAAATACTAATGAGAAGTTTTCAGCATCCAAGTAATCGTTAAAGACTAGTACATTTAATATGATAATAAGCAATAAAGTAAAACTCATAAATCTCATCATGATTAAACGTTTTTTACTATGATAATTAAATTTTTCATTAAATCGTAATTTGAGGGTCATTCCAACCTAGTCGTATCCAACTATTTCATTTTTGTTTTCTTATTAATTGATTGAATTGAATCAGTGTTATATTAGATAAACTACAGGACAAGGACAATAGTGTGGATCCATATCTGCAGTAGCATCACCAATTAATAATAGACACCTCTCTATCGAGTAAAAGCCAGTAAAACTCCAGGATGAAAAAACATTTAATGAAGCAATATATGTCATAGTTTTATTTATCGCAGTATCACATTACTGGAATAATTACATCTCATATAGATCAAGAAAATTTCTTGGATTCACTTTTTGTTTCTGTTACTGTACTGACTGCATCAGGATCATCTTCAGGTATAACTTCCGTGCAAATGGATCCCATATCAAAGATAGTTCTTATCAATAATATTATAGTAGGTAGATTGAAATGATTACAAAAATTCATCTATTTGTAAAAACATCAAAGAAAAGACATCAATTACACCGCACTCAATAAAACCCTAAGACAAAATAATAGTATAATTTATTGATGAAAGAAATCAGTATAAATTAAATACAGAATGACCACTACTTTAATATCAGAGTATCAAAATATTCACTCTATTATCTTTGTATCCTCAACTCTAATCAATAGATAATCTATTTTTAGTCTACATTGCACACTGATGAATTTAATAAATAGATGAATCGTTTAATGAATTATAAGTACGGGACAGTCTGCCAATTCTGAAACCTTTCGAGTGACACTTCCTAATGCTTTTATTTTTGAAATACCCTTTAATCTGTTACTGCTTCCCATAACAATCATATCAACCTTCTTAGCATGAGCGTACTCCAAGATTTTTTCTGCAATATCCCCAGTTAAGCATTTGCTGTCAGATTGAAGGCTTTGTTCACTTAACTTATTAATCTTTTCTTGCGCTCGTTTGTGCCAAGTATTCTTTATTGACGGCCTTAAATTCATTAATTTTGCTTTTTCAATAAGTTCTCTATTGTTTCCAAATATCATGGTGTCTGGATCTTCGATATGCTCGATAACATGCAATAATGTGATACGAGCGCCACATGGTCCTGCTATTTCACATGCTACTTCAAGCGCCTTATCAGAAACGTCGGTGCCATCATCGGTTACTATAATATTTTCTATCATTATTGCTCTTTAGACTTCAGCTAAATGATCTAATAAATGAATATGTTATTTATGATCCGTAACTGATTTCATTCCAAAGTCAATTTGAACTATCAATTGTTTATTTCCTTGAATTTAGATGCTATATTATTAACAATTGTTTGGTTTGATAATATTAAAAAATTTGTGTTATGAAAGCATTGTTATTAGAGTTATTATCTTCAACCTATCACTTTTATTTCTTCTTATGAATCCAAAGGGCCTGAGTATATCAGATTTAACATATCCATATGGACTAAAGTAAATTTTTAAATTCTTCAAATAAGTACACATTCAAGGACACTCCTAGCTAGTAATACAATTAATTATTTGCTCCTTACCTTGGATGTATAGATTATCGTTCTACATAATTAGAATTTGAAATAATTTATTGTGTAGATATCCACATCCATATTGACAACAAAGAATTAAAATAATTCTCTCCCTAATGCATTAACAAAAGAAATCCATAGAGAACTACTGTCCCGATTGCTAAAGTTATGAGCATGAAGGGAAAACCTATCCTTATCCATCTTGTAAATGATATATGATGTCCAAACTTTTCGCTTAGTCCGGCTGCAACAACGCCTGCACTTGAACCGATCAGTGTCCCGTTACCTCCCAAATCAGCACCCAAGGCTAAAGCCCACCATAAGGGACTAAATTTAAATCCGCTTTCACTACCAAATGAAGCTGCGATTGTCGGGTCTACATTTAGTGAATGAACCAAAGGTATCATTGTAGTTGTAAAGGGGATGTTGTCTACAAATGCACTAGCGATACCTGCCAACCAAATAACCATGACAAACGTAATCCACGGATCTCCACCAGTTATATCAATTGATAATTTTGCAAGGATGGTTATCAAACCAGCATGCTCGGCTACTCCAACTATAACAAATAGACCTACAAAGAATAATAGGGTAGCCCAATCGACTTCATGCAAGATTTTTTCTAAAGAGATTCTGCTTATAATAAGCAATACCGCTGCTCCTCCAATTGCAATGATGGATACCTCCAAATGAGTAATAGTTTGCAAGGAAAATAAAATAATCACTCCCATTAACACAATCAAGGATTTTATCAGCAATCCCTTATGGTGAACCAATATTGCGTTTTCATCTCTGTGCATCAGATCTTGAATATCTTCCTTCTGTTCTAGCTTCTGCTCACTTTGTAGTTCTTTTTTGAAAAACAATTTGATTAGTAGCAGAGAAAATCCAAAAACTATTGCGACTGTTGGTCCCATATATATCAAAAAGGAGTTAAAATCTATGCCTGCTGCAGAACCAATTAAGATATTTGGAGGATCACCGATTAATGTGGCAGCACCTCCAATATTTGAAACCAATACTTGAGCCATAATAAATGGAATAGGATGAATTCCTAGTGTTCGAGTAATTGAAAGTGTAACTGGAACCATGAGCAATATAGTAGTAACATTATCAACAAACATTGATGCAACAGATGTAAAGGTACATAACAACAACATCAATATCCAAACATTTCCCTTGCTAATTTTTCCAAGCTTTATTCCAACTTGATGAAATACACCTGTTTCTCCCAAGATTGCCACCATTATCATCATTCCAAGTAATAGACCAATGGTGTTAAAGTCAACAGACTCGATTACGAAATGTAAACTATCCTCGGCTACCATAGAACCTAGCGCGATGGCCAAAATGATGGATAATATGGCTCCAAACATTG
>WHSX01000141.1 GCA_009379865.1 Candidatus Nitrosocosmicus sp. | reverse complement strand
GAAAAATTAAACAGAAATAATTACCAGGTATACAGTCCCAAGGTCCGGTATAAGTATGATTGAAAAACTAAGATCAGGTTTATGGAAAAATTTTTAACCTAGTAAATAATGTTTGAATGTAGATTTTGATAGGTGTTTATTAATCATTTACCTGTTTCCTGTCGATTTCTACTTGTTTAATTTTTTTACAAATATCTACAATCATATCAAGTGATTTTACCGATAATCATATTTTATATAAATTATCTAAAATTTATACATACTATTTCTGGATTCAGTCCCCCAGATAGACTGTTCAACTAAGGTATACAGAGCCTAGACTAATGAATCTGTGTCATAATTAATTTAATCGAATAATATCGGAACTTTTAGAGACAATTGGATTAATTCTAGTGCATGTGCATGAAAAACACTCCACCCGACATACCGATTTGTGAATAGTCATCTGTAAAAACTAAAACTATAAGCTATTTGTAATAAAGACATAGTTAGGATATTCTGATTGTTAATATTGTTGTTGTTGGTTTTGTTAGTAGTATAATAGCAATTTGAAGTTCAAAAAAGGAGAAATAAATGAAAAAAGATCCCACAAAGAGTATTGTAGTTGGAGAGCGATAGGATTACTAACACAGATTGTTGCAGCTAAAATACAGAGTTCAAACAAAAAGTATGATGTAATATTAGGAATAACAAATGGGGGAATCATCCCAGCGAGGTTAATGGCCCTCGAACTTGACATCAATCATATACAGTTCATACCAGTTAGAAATAAAAAACTGCATATTGAAGAAATGCCTCAATTAGTGACCAATAAAAAGTATCTTGTAGTGGATGAAATATATGATACGGGTGAAACATTTTCTAAAGTCAAATATGCAATGCAAGATTTTGATTGTGATTATGCATATCTTATGAGAAGATTCAACGACCCGAATGGCAATGACATTGGCAATGAAACAGCATTTATCGGAAAAATATTAAACCATGACAAATGGATCGTTTTTCCATGGGAACAAAAAACATTATCATAGGATTGAAATATGTTGAGAAATTTCTAATTTTTCAAAATGAATTGAATTGAATTAGTGCTCAACGGGTCTATAAAACTATAAAAACTATAATCCTATAAGGAACCAAGATATTTGATCAAAAAGTATGATTAAAGTTATATATGAAAGTAGTCCAGGATCCTTTTATGTTCCTTTCATTTTTGGCGTTACCTTTATACCTTCCTTGAAGCTGACAGACAAAAGCTTGGTAGAGGTTTATAATCTTCGTTACTCTAGTTTATGGTTAGATTAGTTACCGATACCCATACTATATCTAAAATAATTGTTTTCAAACTGATTGAAGATGCATATGTTAAATGGTCTATCCCTCTCATACTCGCACAGATAAAGTTATCTAGAAAATACTTTTCATACTGAACTTTTTTTTATCTCCATCGATTTTCTTTAGATAGAAATTTGCTATGTTAAGCTTGATAAATAATTAAATACATTTAATCATAAGTAAATAATCAGAGAAGTTAAGCTAGATTGCTCTAAACTTACATGGATCTGCTCATGTTATGCATCAACCTTTAAGTCATTACGAACTTTATCTTTCCAAATAATATATCTATTTGGGTAACGAGTGATCTTACCTTGGCTTTGACTGGAAAGCCAAAACATTGATCAATCGATATGAAATGATCATGTATAATAAACTATGTTAATTATAACGGGATTATAATGAGTAGTAGCGATTTTAACCCATTTGACTGGTATAAAAATTTCTTTGGAAGGTATGCAAACAAGAATAGAGGGGGATTTTTCGATGATTACTTTGCCGGATTTGAAGAGATGCAAGAGGAGATGGAGAGAATATTTAAACAATTTAATAATATACAATCAAATGCGCCGAAGAAATTGGTGAGGGAATATCAAGCGCCGGACGGTACCAAAATAAGAGAAGTTGGACCGATAGTGTATGGATATTCGATGACAATTGGACCAGATGGCAAACCACATATAAGCCAATTTGGAAACGTAAAGAATTTGGCTGGTGGACCAAACAAACAAGAACTAAACCTCAATGGTATGGGCTCAGGACCAGCCTTAACAGCTGAAAGAGAACCTCTGGCAGATCTAAATACTACCGCAAAGGAAATTAAAGTTATATTAGAAATACCTGGAATAAAAAAAGAGGATATTAAAATAAATGCAACTGAAGGCATGGTGGAAATTACAACTACTGGTTCTCAGAGAAAATACCATAAAACCATAGAAATACCATCAGAAGCAGATATCGATTCAGCTAGATCTAACTATACTAATGGTATTTTAGAAGTCGTCTTCAATAAAAAAGAAAATGTAAAACCAAAAGGTAAGGAGGTAAAGGTAGAATAATATTGCACTATTGCCATTAATTTTTTGTTCATTCCATACATGTGTCTTTAATCAAAATGATGATTTAAAATGACGAGAGTATTACTTTACAAGAATCTTCTAACTGCTTTTGATGAGCTTTATAATCGAATAAAGTAAGAATACTAAAAAGGATCATCCTTAAAAATTGTTTCTACAATATAAGCTCAGATGAATGATCAACCATTGAGACAGAAGAGGTTCTATAGAGAAAATTGAGGGTCATCGGCGCTAAAGATATCTGTGTTATAGACAAACCTGTCTACCAATTTAATATCTTGCGGAAACTGAATTATTAGAAATTTCACCAGTGAAAAATCCAAATTCAATTGAGGTCTATGTGATCGAATTACAATCATTATCTCCCGTTAAAGGGGGGCCAACTCAAAGAGTAAAAGTCGGAGACTTGGTCCATTTAGATGGAAACAATAGCGATGACCGGTCCGGTGGATACTTAACCTATCAATGGACTCAACCAATTGAACAATCAAATGTAACTCTTGTTGTTCTTAGTGGCTCCGCCATAGTTAACCCTACTTTCACACTACCTATTTTTTCACTATTTACAACTATACAATTCAAAATAGAATAACAAACAAAATTATTTTGATTTTAACATTGAGTCTTATTCCCAGATGCCCAGGTCCTATCACAAGAAACAACCTGACTACCTTAATTTCTAAATCTTACTTCATCTAGTGTTGCAAATTACTATTGCATCTGCAACTCAGGGAAAGTCGAGGTAAAACGAGATAAAATATTTTATGTTTCAAGTTAACAATAAGTGGGTGATGATCCATGGACGTTCCTCAATTCATGATGTACAATACTCTTATTGAGTACGGTTAACTCTCGAAAGTCAAAATCAAAAATCAAAAATCAAAAATGAATGGTTTTTAGAATCATTATTTATGCTCTGGAATTTTAGGAATACCTGCATTATTTTTGTCATACGGCTTACCATGATGTTCGTACAATTAGTGAATTTGCATACAAATGTATGACTTTAATCTACTTGACAATAGGCAAATCCAGCGGAATAAAGTCAGTTGAAAATTATCTCATGCGGGTAGTTTCAATAATTTTAGATGCACTAATAGCCAAGAAGCTTTGAAAGTCAAGCGAGAATGAATCAGGAGGGAATATACACTAGTCAAGTTGCAATATATAATTTTGAAAGGTCTATTGAAAGATAAAAGGATAGGACTAGCATAGTTATATCATTGCAGCATCCTAGGAAAAAAATTAATCTATCCATGTCAGTTCTTGACTTGGTAATGGTAAATGTTGGCGGTTCTCCAAGTCAGTCAATGCGAAATAGTTTGGATTTGGCTCGACATGTGGAACGATGGGGATATAAACGATATTGGTTGGCAGAACATCATAACATGAAAGGTATAGCCAGCGCAGCTACTTCGGTGTTAATTGGATTTATTGCAGGTGGTACTTCTACTATTCGAGTCGGCTCGGGCGGGATAATGCTTCCAAATCATAGCCCACTTACCATAGCCGAGCAATTCGGAACACTAGAGAGTTTGTATCCTGGTAGGATTGAACTAGGTTTAGGCCGGGCCCCAGGAACTGATAGGCTGACTGCTATGGCCCTAAGGCGAGGTAGTCTGGATGAATCAGAGGAAGATTTTCCTAACAGTGTAGAGGAATTAATGAACTATTTAACACCCCAAACCACCGGGAAGGAGGTAAGGGCTTCCCCAGGAGAGGGATTGAATATACCTATCTGGCTTTTGGGTTCTAGCATATTCAGTGCTCAATTGGCCGCAGCCTGGGGATTACCATTTGCCTTTGCTAGCCATTTTGCTCCTGCACACTTGGAATCTGCTGTTAATATATATCGAGAACGGTTCCAACCTTCTAAAACTCTAGAAGAACCTTATGTCATGGCTGCTGTGAATATATTTGCAGCTGATACCGATGAAGAGGCAAGTCGTCTATTCACATCTGTACAACTAATGGCATTGGGGATGATTAGGAGGAACCATGGACTACTACAGCCCCCAGTAAACAATATGGATGAGATATGGGACCAACTTGAAAAATATGCAGTGGGAGAACGGCTCAAATATTCTTTTGTTGGAGGTCCTTCTAAGGTTAAAGACGGCTTAGAATCCTTTTTGAATCGAATACAAGTAGATGAAATCATGTGTGTTTCTCATATTTACGACCATGCTGCAAGACTACACTCTTTTGAGATTTTGTCTTCAATCTGACAATAACAAGACACCGCAGATCATGATCTCTCGAGGTTTTAAAAACAACCAGCCTATCACCTCTCTAGTATCTGTCAAATACATCTTGATGTTTTGGTTATTATTTGATTCTTTAGCATCCTTATTAGTTATTGTGTTTAACAAGGCGATCCAAATCCTATGGCATTACCAATATTACCTCATTCGAGGTCGTAATAGTGCTACGGTGCTAATAAAACCGACAACATAGTAACCAAATATTAAAACAGCAATCTAAAATTGCAAACTGCATGACTTTGAAGGCATCGCGACTTCTTACACCGAGAAATCTTACATATGTAAATCAGTCAGGGACTAATAAGATTGCAGATGTAATAGGTCTCGTTGGTCGGATCGACAATGGGGAAACTTCAAAAATATTGCACGGGAATGGAATTCCTCCCGCCTCGACGATGAGACAAGACTCAAAATTAATGATTTCGCTAATGAGCATAAGGTAGGAACATATCAATGGTCTTATGGTTCAATTCAATGACTTGATAATCATTTCATTAAACAGAATGAATGTTTAAAATATTCAAATGGACCATGAGTTACCTTGGGCTGAAATTACGAATTTCCTAATATTGAAGGAAGCCAACACTATATTGTATTTCCATTCAACAATAAGGGTTGATTATGAGATTCTCCTGACTTTTATTTTTTTGAGAGCGCAGGCCAATTCATTAATTATACAAATTCAAAAACTACCGGTAGTTCCATATTTGAATCCATGATATTCGCTTGTTAAAGAATGGATAATACTACATTGACCAGTATTGAATTGATATTGTTACTATTTGGAGGCATTACAAAACAAAATATTCGAGATATGAAAACTCGTCATTACTTCTTTATTCATGAGAAAAAAGAAATCGTGATTATGAAAATATTCTGACCTGAAAAATTTGCCAGTTTTAGACAATCTTTTTATAATTACTAATTCATCACCAGTACATGGACGGAATTTCTAATTTCAGCAAAAAGTATGGAAAGACTGCCTCTCTGTTAACTATTTTTGTAATATGGTCATCTATTTTTTCTATGATTGTGTCGATTAACACTGGAGATTTTGTATTTAATATAGCCCAACCAGTTTATGGTCAAAATAATCAAACAGAAGTCGGAGCCGTTCAAAAAGAGTCTTTAGTAAAAGATGAATCCTTGCGACAACAAATCACAAGAAATGATAATAATGACTTTCGACCTGGGATAGTTACTAATCCTGCACAACAGAACTGTGGAATAAATCCAAATGCACCACCATGTTGTACACCTGGAGAGGATGAAGGATGTATCGGTGAAGTACCACAGAACTGTGGAATAAATCCAAATGCACCACCATGTTGTACACCTGGAGAGGATGAAGGATGTATCGGTAATGGTAATCAAGTAAGTATATTGCAATTAGGGACAAATCCGCAAAATCTAAAACCAGGAGATGAATTTAAAGTACAGACAACTGTAATAAATAACCTAGATGTCCCAATAAGATACACTGGAAACATGTGTGGAGGTTCACCTTTAGATATGCAATTTGATAAAAATGTTAATATTTCCCACGCTATAGCATGTCAGGCAATATCTACAGAAACACTGGCTGCTCATGATACAACAACCGTACTAGGGAAAGGATATGAAGTATTAAGTGCAGAAAACCCTGGTAAGGTGAATGCACAAGTCACCTTCAATTATGTAGTAGAAGGCGACAGCAACAATCAGAAACAAGTAACAGGATCATTTTCATTCGATGTAATGAACTGAGATTTAACATCTATCACATTTCATCTTTCCTCATAATCTTTTTCAAAAAACTTTTTTATTTTCCTATATAGCATCACTTAACCTATACTTACTAATCCATATACAAAAATAACTCAGAGATTTGAAAAGATCATTTGAAATTTTAAAGAATATTTTCAGTTTAAAACAAAAAAATAATTTATTGGCTTGAGCAATTAACCACCTCTTTAAAACCCACTTCAATATTTCAAGTAACATTTGAAAGAACACCACCTGTATCATCTAAAGCTCCCACTCAACTTTTGGTTACATTTTCTGCTGCTTCTCCCGTTATATTCGCTTGACTTGTATTTTGAGCAAAGAAATTGACACCTCTTCTTCCTACAAAACAAGGAAAAGTCACGCTTATTATGAATAAATTGCATTATTCATTTCTAAAAAAAATAAATATTACGCTATAATCTTTGTGCTTAAGCTATCTTGTCATCAAAGGGAACAATATTTAAAAATTGTTAGGTTTGATCTTCTTCTTATGGCTAAATTTTAGTCCATTTTAAATTATCTTAAGATCGAAATCATGAGGAAGACTTTTTCTATTATTTCTTTGTACGTTCTGTGGACCTGTCTAAATCCGTTACTTCATTACTCGCTGCTTCCGAACACCACTTGATTTCGTGGCGTGTTTCTTCTAATGTTATTTGGTAACAGCTATCGAATTTTCAATCATATGTCCGGACCTTTAACTCTGTTCGTATGATTTTAGATCAATATTTAATTATGATTTACCATGTCTCTCGTAGAATATTTTCCTAATTCCTATTCTGTGCAATCTGCATATACCATTTGTTACCACGTGTTTAGAATTGGTACATGTATTTAGGAACCAGTACTGGGCCATTGATTAAGAATTATTATGATGGTTGATGACTTATTTTACCCGATTGCAAAAGGACTCTTTGTTAAGGAAGTAATAGTAAGGAAGTAACCCATGTGACGGGAAGTAACCCATATGACAGGAACTAAAACACTCATAGAAAAATTAACAAACGAAAAAATAAGGTATAGCGGCAAGTAAAATCATAATGTAAAGCGAAGATTCCCCTTTAGCCTTTAGGTCTATTTTATTTTACTTCAAAAACAACAAATGAAAAATCAGAAATATTTGGTGATTATTCGATCAATCTTCGTTGGCTATATTTGATTCGCATTTACTTCCGCATCTAAAACAATCTTTTATTATAATTGTTATATGGTTTATTATACTACTTTTAATGATATGTTCTATATGGTTTGTTTGTATTCGTTGTTTATTAAATGGTATCTAAGAAAGTTACACCAACGGATGATGAGAAAGGATTAGCATCTGCTGATAAGGAAACAAAAAAGAAGGTCGCAAGTAAAGGCGGAAAGGCCAAAGCTAAGGCCCCTAGTACAAAGGCCCCTAGTACAAAGGCCCCTAGTAC
>WHSX01000140.1:4749-7924 GCA_009379865.1 Candidatus Nitrosocosmicus sp. | reverse complement strand
TCACCAAAACATGATACTCCATTAGACTAGCTTTATTTGTTGTCAATTATGACCCAGGCTCATTTAAATAGATACTTCGGGGGCTACGAGGATGAACAAATCAGGATGTGAGGAATATAAACTAAAAGACATATAAAACTCCTCTCAATCTTATTAAGATTCAAAAGGAATTGTTACAAACATATATTCTAAGTATCATCACGAGAGAACGCTTCTAATATATCAGATTACTAATCAAAGTAATGTCGATTATGATGAGAAAAAAATGTTAGGAAAATAATTATCAATATAGGTTCTATATACCATATATTTAAGAACCATCGTATTTTGGAGCGTATGTTTACACCATATAAGAGTTTTTTTGGAAACGGATCTGTAGCAATGTATTATAATCCACTTTTCATAAACTATATATCATTAAAGCCAGAATAAGATGTTTCTGATACTGGCTTTGAGGATCACATAACTTCATATTATTCATTAAAATCACATTTACAATTTTACAATCGAACTATTCTATGTGGATAATTGCATAGAATTAAAACAACCGCTGGGAAAGTGAGGGGATTAGAACTTCTTAGTATCACCAAATGATACAACTGTCAGTCAGATTAAGGATTCATAAAAATAAACAATGTCGACTGAAAGTCAAAATACAAAGTCACCGATTTACAGACTATCAGGTGTAACAGAATAGTAGAAAACGAAAGATAGCCGGGCCGGTGTTGGGACTCAAATCTATTACTTTCAGTAGTGGGTTCCGTCAAAAAATCCTTAAACATTCATAGAACATGAAGGATTTAAAGGGAAATGGGATACGATACATCTCCTTGCAATTAGAATTAATAGACTTTAAGGCTCACGGATTAATAAAATCAATCAATCTAAAAATATTTATATATTTGATATACTTAATTAAAATTATGAAATTGGTAAACAAACCCAAAAACGATAGGAATAAACTCGCCATAACGGCTACTGAGTTAGTCAATATATATCAGAAATGTCTTTCTAAATTATTGTCCATGCTAACAGAATGCTTACATCACGATTGCTACGGGTCCTTTTGAAATGTGTAAAGATACAGGCATTAATTTTCTTACAGAAGAAGGAAACCACGTTATTAGCAAAGGTTATTTCAATAATAGTCAAAAGATAAGTATTGGTAAGAATGACGCACTTATCCAATCGATATTAAATAAGGTATCTACAAATAAATTAAAGCAATATCTGAATAATTTATCCAATTTCCATACTAGACATTCAAAATCACATCTTTTGAATGATGCCGGTAATTGGATAATGGCAGAACTTCAAAGTTTGGGTTACCCAGATACGTCCTATCAGTCCTTTGGAGCGACTATTGATAATGAAGAGTTTGAACTTAGAAATATAATATGTAATAAAAAGGGTCACGATGCAAAAGTGATTATCGTTTGTGCTCATTATGATTGTATTATGGAGCATAATGGGGATTCAAATAGTCGTGCTCCGGGAGCAAATGATAACGCTAGTGGTGTAAGCGCCATCATCGAAATAGCAAGAATCCTAGCAAACGAGAATCTTCAACACTCCATCCAATTCGTTCTTTTCTCTGGAGAGGAACAGGAGCTACGCTAAATATATCAAAGACAATAAAATTGAATTGGATAGACTAATTAACCTAGACATGATCGGCTACCCACTCTTTGCATCAGACACAATCATCATTGAAAGGGATAACAATTCAGATACAAATCACAACCGTGTAATGGAAAACGATCTTAAATCGATAGTATTTGCTGAGATTATGAAAGAATTAGCTTCAGGGGTTAATCTCAAATTCCATTTGGATTCCATTTATGACAGTGACTATGAACCCTTCGAAGCAAATGGACACATAGTAATTGGTGCTTACGACGGATCTGCAGTTCCGAAAAAAAATCCATATTATCATTCATCCTCAGATTTGCCCGAATTCATAAATTGGAACTATTTGACTGCAGTTACTAAATTGATATTAGCCACTATTCTAAAGGTGTCATGATATGATGGAGCCTTCAAAGTATATCAAACCCGATATTTGGAATGTTGGAAATCTCTTCAATAATACTGGAAACGAGTTAACAAGAAACTTGTATATTAGATGAATTTGGCTTTACGAAAACCTAGTATTGATTCTAATATTGTACACTGGTGGGTAAAACTCCAAAAATAACATGTTAGTATGAAAGTTAGCCTGGGATGGGGCATGATGGCTTGGGATAATATGATAGTAACCCTCAGTGCTTGGATGTATATAGTCTCCAAAGCCACCGATAGTAGGAGGAAATAAGAAGAAACGATTAGAATTAATTATCCTGGAAAAATTTTAACCCAACCTGCCTTAAATAAAAGATAGATTTCAAGGGATTTGGATTGTCTCCAACGGCTATTATCTCTTTAACCTCATATTGGGCAAATCAGCAAAAGGTGTTATCAAGATAACTAAAATAAAAAATGTTAGTATATAAGCAATAATAAAAAAACTGGACTTTTTCTCATATTCATAATAAATCTCTGCTTTGAAATAGTCATATTACAATGACTATTTATTTATGTATATTATGAGAGAAACATTGAATCAGATAACCAATTTTTATTCTAATATCAAACAAGAGGAGGACTCGAATCTACGTCATTCAGACTTGACTTAAACCCAAAAAATCATCAGCATTCATTAAAAACTAAATATTCAGTTATCGACTTTAAATCATCTAATAAGCTAATTTTAGTATCACATATTGGTGAAGGATAAGATCTGCGAAAAGATAATGAAAACAATTTTAAGATTTACCGAAAAAACAAGAAAAACTGGATCATTCATTAATACTAAATTAAGTTACCTTTGATTATGGTACCCTAATGAAGATAATTTCTGAATTACCAGGAGAAGGGCGTTTAGATTAAGCATGGAGGGATCATATATTGAATTTGATTTATATGGAATCGAACTTTTGGTATTTGTTTTCTAATGATTTTAATAGTCATTGGTTCAGAATTATCAAGTGATCAAACACGGTGGTTCCGGATGCATTCTTGCTGCTGAAAAATGACTCGTTTACTATTGACCTGAAATTTATTACACTTTTGAATCTTCTTGGGCTTGACATTTATAACCTTATATTGTCTTTCACCTCTATTGATTCGGTTCTAT
>WHSX01000140.1:0-4739 GCA_009379865.1 Candidatus Nitrosocosmicus sp. | reverse complement strand
GGATACTATAGGCATTTTCTTGTAGCATAGGTAAGAAGTCCAACGTGTATACATACTGTATGTCTATTTTGGGACATTTAGTTGATATTGATGATGATCTTGAAAGGACAGCGATTGTTATTAACTAAAAAAGGCAAAGTTAGTATATTTTGGGTTAAAATGGATTTAGCAAATTCAACTTTAATTAGAAATGGTACAAACATTCTTTAACTGTGTGACTTTAATTAGAAGTCATAGAATGAAAACCCTTCAAATTGCTACCTTTGGTGACGTTGATCAGGATGGGATAGCATTGGGGATTCAAAATTTTCCAATTCACCAACTCATACTTCTATGTTATTCAGATGATGAATTCAAGGCTATCAAATATTCAAAGAAGATTGAAACGATAATCGGTATTGGTTCTGAAATAATTCTTGTTGAAAAGGAAAACGTCGTAAAGGATACAATTGAAAGAGTTAATGAAGTATTGTCAAGGAAAAGTATGGAATACCGTCATATACTAATGAATGTAAGTTCCGGTGATAAATTAATTAATAGTGCCGCGCTCTCATCAGCTTTTATTAATGGAATAACGGCATTTACAATGGATCATAGTCACACAATGCTTCTATTGTGGCCGGTTCTCAATTTCAGTTACGGTGAAATCATATCTGACACCAAAATAAACATACTAAAAAGTATTGATAGGGTAGGCGGAACGGTAAGTGGCCTGGAAGAATTAGAACAAATTTCAGGATACGGAAAACCTCTTTTAAGCTATCATATTCAGGGAGGAAAGGAAAGCAAAGGATTAGCAGACTTGGGTCTGGTAGAAGTAGATAAAGGTGACAGGGGTAAAACAATAATTAACCTAACTACTTTAGGGAAACTAATGATTACATCTAATAGTATCGTTAAATCTGATTAACACCGTAGTTTTGTCTGTTCCTAGTTGACTTTAATCTTCTGTCCGGATATTCCAATAATATTCTTATTTATCCTTCTGTAGGAATTCTATCACTTGAATGATTTCTGGCTCATGATAATCCACAGGATATCCTTTTCCAGGCAATTTGTATATCTGCTACTTCGCAAGATAACTTGATTATCTTCAGATGAATTCGCTTTGTAGAGTCTGTTATATCCTTTTTATATGATCCCTAAATGAGCATGTATGAATTTTAGTAAGAATTTAAACGTCAGTGTACCACCTCTACTTTTGCCTTCCCAACAAATATTTTACCCTTCTATTCTATCCATCTACCCATTATTCCTTTTAAATCACAACACTTTTCAAGTCTCATGATAATTTTTGCTTTATACCTGCTATTTCATTCCACACAGATACTAGAACAAGTGTCAATTTCTTTATGGGTAGACCTTACGTTTGACAGCCGGGAGTGGGATTCAGATTGTTAATGGTGCAATTTTTTGATTGGTCCGTCAACTGCATTAATACGGTGACTTTGATACATGTTTGATACTCCTTTTACCTTATCCTAAATTTATCGGGAATACCACCATTTTATACAAGGCATAAATTCTTTGAAAAACCAGTAAAGGAAAGGCCCGTGGGGGATCTGATTCACGATTGAATACAAAATGCATGCTGTACAATGGATAATTTATCATTTTAAACACTTCTCAACCTTAATCCCCAGTATAAGGTTTTTTAGATTTGTCAATACAAAGTATTAGAATTACTGCAGGATCACAGATGCATCATAATAATTAAAATGAAGTTAAATGGATGATTTTAGACTCGTAAATATTTATTAATTTTCCCTGACAAGTATTGACTATTAATGAGCGAAAAAAGGGATAATGAAGTCTTTTCCCAAGACTATAAATCAATGGATCAATGTAACCTCGATGGAATAAATTACAAAGTTCTTGTACTTGGCAATCAAACTCAAAATAAATACTTCATAATTGAAATTACATTCCCGCCAGGTGAAGAGACAGAAATACCTCTACACAAGCACGGAAACGAAGCATTGGCAATTCAAGTGATCGAAGGCAATTTTTCCTTTAGATATGGAAAAAAGACTCTAGAAGGAAATAAGGACACATTGTTAAGATTTGAAAGAGACACTAATCATTCTTATAGGAAAATAGGAAAAGATCAGGGCAAACTACTTGTAACATACACTCCTGCAGGATTGGAAAACTTTTTCAGAGAAATAGGAACATCCACAATGGAGGATTTTAAAAAATCTGTAGCGTTTGATCCGGTCATAGTGCATCTATTAGAAAGCAATTACAATTGGAGATTTGTTTTTGAATAAGTTTCTCGATTTGTTAAAAGGAAAATAGATAAGAATGAGATTTGAATCCATCGAGTTATCTCAATGATTATGAAACCCCTGTAAACCCTAAAACTGAATAGTTATACAGAGCCTATAGGATCATCAGATGAATTTATACTTATAGAGTTGATTTTTTATAGATGGTCAATAGTGAATCGGTTTATTTGGATCTGTATATTTTTGACATCTGAATAAATACTCATTTTCCTACCTAGGATAGGCATTTATGATGCTTTCAAATAAAATAAGTGTTGCGAACGATTTCTAGGGATGATTAAGTGTTTCTTAGTTAAAGAAATTAACGTTTGCTTTAACAAAATTGTCCTAGTCAAACTCTATCGATTCGACTTAGTCACCGATCCATAACACTATTCCATTGAATTTGAAAGAGTTTTCGTCCCACATAATAGATATCGCATAGATGCTACTTCTTTTCTGTCCTTCTTTACATCAGGATGGAATACTGCAATTTTTTTGGCCTTGTATCTTGCACAGATTCTATTGCAACTCAAATTCAATAAAGCCCTAAAAATAATTTTATTTGCAAATAAATATTCTTGGTTGACATCGTCATACGCTCCATTGATTTCATCCATGCTTGTGCTGTTGATCAGTTGATTTCAATCCCAGCTTTGATCATTGATATTATTGGACAATGATAGACATTTAGAGACAAATATTGTATTGTTCAGTCAATAACACAAGATCAACTTTTTATTCTTTGGCTAACACACTCTATGATCCAGTTGACTAAAATAAATTCGATAACATCTCTAGTAATGATTACTATGATTATCATATGCCTAGGAAGTTTTGTAAGTGTAAATGACTATTATGCATTTTCGATAGAGACCGCTGAGCTAGACAAATTGTTTCAAAACCTTACTCCTGACCATTTAGGAACCAATGACTTTAGTATTAACGGCGAACTGGATCTCATTCATAACACAAGAAATTTATCGAATCTTTCTTAACTATAGAAGATTTATGGGGAGGGATATTAATTGGCTGTTTAGTCGGCTATACCGGCGGGTCAATTATCAATGATTTTATGAATTCGTGCTATAGAAACGAACATTACTCATAGCACTTTGACCGCTATCAATAAATTAACCAATTCAAACTAAATTTCATTTTGGATGAGTAACTGCTAAATGGGTTCTATATGATACCTAGTATTTTCAGCAAATTTCAAATTATTGTCAATAGTTTTCTATAATGATAGTCATATCATGCTGTTGAGCCAAAAGTAAAGAAATTACTAACGGACAAATAAGATATACTTTTGACTACAAAACAGGCAAAAGGCGTACCAGGAGGATCCTTAAGCACTCCTGCTTCCCTCTGTGGTATTAATACAAAATAATATTTAAGAATCCGAACCTACTTAGATTGAAGGCCAACATCGTAGATGTAAATTACCGTGATATTTCAAAGGGGCATTTAAAACGTGGAATGTTTTCTACTAAAATATATCTAAATACCAGAATTCGAGCAGAAGACATCCGCCTTTCTGCAGTTCACAAACAAATTGCTCACGATGTATTTAACCTAATCCAATAGGGAATACAAGATATCCTTCCAAATCAAAGTAGGATAGATTGAGAACTTTCAACATCAAATATTCAAAATGCGTCTCCTGCCAGTAAGGGGAGTAATAGCAAGGACCCTATTCGCAAAGATGGAAAAATTCGCTGATTGAAAACAATTGTAACGTTTTAGAAACAATATGCAATGGTGTGGTTTTGACTTGATGAAATTATAAATCTTTTTATAGCAATTACATTAATAATAAAAGAAATTCTGTTAAATAAATTAGATGAGATTTGATTTTTTCGTTACCGTCATCATTTTTCTCAAGACTTTTATCACTGTTTCATATGCTAATAGGTAGACTTATTTGTCCAGTTAACCATTTTATTAAAAATCAAAGGTAGGTTCTTTTAATATCCGTCTTTAACTTAGCAATTCAAAATATATTTGTTTATAAGTAATGTTACTTTAGATACGATATTGTATCAATAAGCGAACAGAATAATAAAAAAATGCATCATAATGAAAGAAAAAAAATGAGCTTGCTACAAAAAGATAGATTAAATTTTCAAAAAATACACCAAATCGCAAGAATAGTAGATCATAATGACAGAGTTACTGTGTATACTATCCCCTGGATAATAAAATGGCTAAAGATGATGGAATTAATGGAAACTATGACATAGCTAAGTTTAAGAAATTTACTTTCAAACATATCGTGAGTTAATTAGTATTTCTATTACTTTTGATGTTCAAACTGAGTTTTTTTTAACAGATTCTAAATCAATAACATTATTTTGTAATTACGACTAATAGAATATCGCTCAAATCCAAAAGGCTCTAAATTTAGTATCTAAAGCCTTGTCAGATAAAAGAACATTAAATGCTCTAACCTTTATGATTTATTGTTGAGCA
>WHSX01000013.1 GCA_009379865.1 Candidatus Nitrosocosmicus sp. | reverse complement strand
TATCGAGGGGGCCCAAAGATTGGCTCAGGCGGGACAGAACTCCGCCGGTGAGGGCAAAGCCAAAAGCCAGTCTGACTGGATCTCCAATGATACGGGATTCAGAGGCGAAAGCCAGGCTTAGCGATCCATCATGTCCCCACTATTGGGGGCTGGTGGTGACAGAAAAGTTACCCTAGGGATAACAGGCTCGTCGCGGGCGAGAGCTCCCATCGACCCCGCGGTTTGGTACCTCGATGTCGGCTCTTCCCATCCTGGTTCTGCAGCAGGAGCCAAGGGTGGGGCTGCTCGCCCATTAAAGGGGAACGTGAGCTGGGTTTAGACCGTCGTGAGACAGGTCGGTCTCTGCCTGACAGGGGCGTGGTTGTCTGAGGGGAAGTTGCCCCTAGTACGAGAGGAACAGGGCAGCGCAGCCTCTGGTTTATCAGTTGTCCGACAGGGCAAGCTGAGCAGCTAAGCTGTTTAGGATAACTCCTGAAAGCATCTAAGGAGGAAGCCTTTCCCGAGAAAAGACAACCTTCCGTAAGGAGGAGGGCGGCCATAGAAGATGGCGTTGATGGAATGGAGGTGTAATTATCAAGCCTTCGGGCGAGATATTCAGCCTGCCATCACCAATAGCCCAACGCACCTGATCTGTAATTAAAAAATTACAACCGACAAGTAACTATAAAAAACAAACTAACAAGCAAGTATGTATGTAAAATACATTATCTTAATTGCACTCCATCACCGCATAACGTAATAACCATAACCATAAGCACAACAAAATAAACACAAAAATATGAACTACATTTCTATTTCATGCGTAAAGAATAACTTTATGATTTGTCTAAGTAATTTTGATTATGTTCAGAGTTTTATGATTTTTTTCTTCTAAATGAATTGTTATGATTGGACTTTCTTTCAGTTTTTGGTAGTCGAAGGGTGAATTCAAACTAACTTGCTATTTGAAATCAAAGCTCGATTTCTTTTTTCATCTATAGCTTCTTCGATAAATGCATTTACGGTCTCAATCGAATATAATCTCAAAATTTCAACTAATTTGGAATTTCTGTTCAATTCATAATTTTTGATTCTTTGTACTGTTCTTAGAGGTATTTCACTAGATTTGCTTATTTCCGCTGTAGTAAAATTAAACTGCTGATTTATTATGAGAAAATCAATCACTCTGGCTATATTATTTCTAAAAATTCTTTCTAGCGGTCTATTCTTAATGAGAGTTAATTCTATATTTTCATCCATGTTAGGTACTATTTATGATGATATAAATTGTTTGTGCCAAAACTGGCGCTAAAGATCGAATCTCATCATTATTGCTTTCTTCTTAAACCCTATTTTCTCGTAAAATTCAGATACTTTTTCATCACAATCAAGAATTATTTTATAACATCCACGTTCCCGTGATATGGTGATTAGCTTTTTTATTATTTCTCTTCCAACACCTTTACCTTCATACCCTTTTCTAGTTGTTACATCTTCTATGTGGCCGACCTTACCTCCGTTATGGATGAATTTTTGTTCTATGAATAATGTGGCTGTGCCGATGACCTCTCGACTCTTTACATCCTCTGATATAATTATTACATAATCCTTATTTGTTATGATTTCTTTTATGATTTCTTTTTTTAACACTTCGTTAGTATTTATGCCCCCTAAGGTGGATAAGTTTGAGAGTGTTTCAAAAAACCCATTATCAAAATCATTCTCTTCAATTTCTCTTATTGTGAATGACATGCGTTTTAAATTATTTTGACGTATTGTTAAATTAATCTTTATTCTCAAGTATTTGCTCTAAAACACGAAAATTCGGTTTATGGATATCAAAATTATGTACCATCTCTTCTTTGTGGATTGAACATACACTTAATATCTGTATTCATTTGATACTGTCTTCATTACTCTCGAGTCTTTAAGCCTATTTAGTATTTCTTCCAATGTCTCTTTCACACTATGTCAACTTGAGAATGTCTTAGTTTTAAAACAAAAATTCTCTGGGTAAATGATATCACCTTGTTAAATACATGTTACTGTAGCAAGCCTTGTTTTTTCATGAATGAACTTTGTACTATCAAAATTAAACTATCGAATGTCTTCAGCTTATTGTATTGTATAAAGAAATTACGAATTCTTTAGAAATGCTAATTAATATATTTCCTTTAATCAATTATTAGTGTAAAAATAATATCCATGACGTCCGAAGTTGAAATTAACAATCCTTACAAGAATAAGATGGCTAGAATAATGGTAGTGGATGATGAAAAAGATATTCTTAGAGTTATTAAGAGAGATTTGGAAATAACTAATGAATTTCAGGTGGAAGTATTTTCGAGCGGCCATGATGCGTTGAGCTCTTTTAAAAATCATGAAATAGGCTACTATGACGTAATCATCACTGATATAAGAATGCCTAGGATGAATGGTTTTGAGCTGTATAGAAATATCAAGGAAATGCGCCCTGATACCAAAATTGCTTTCATTACTGCGTTTGAAATAAACAGAGATGAATTTACAAAAGTTCTTCCTTCAATTGATGTTAAAGATTTCATTATTAAACCGATCGATATGAATGATTTAATTTTTAAGATTAAATCTATGTTAGCAATTTAAATGGAACTTTCATATCAAAAATGTTAAACAGCTTGTAAATGATAAGTATAGTATCATCTAGAAATAATATTTTCTTGCTGATTCTCGTAATTGGCGTAGGTATTTCTTTGTCTATATTATCTTATCATTATTCTGGCTTAACCGCAGATCAAATTGGTGAGATTGCTTCTAGCGATATCAGGTCAAATGCTATAATTGAAACAGACGGTCTGTCTAAAACCCTATTACATATCATAGATCCAGTATCTACTAACCTCGAGATCTTATCTAAAATTGTAAATTACAGCAATATAGATGGAACTAAAATAATTATGGATGAAGTTCAGAACTCGACAAAGTCATTGACGGAGGGATATTATTGGATCAATGAAGATGGTCGAATTGTCTCAATAAGCAACGTTAACTCTAGTATAATTGATTCATATAGTAATATTGATTTAAGTAATCGAGAATATTTTGTTATCCCTAAAGAGACTCATGCTAGCTATTATAGTAGTGCAATAGAATCTATAGATAAAATTCCGCGACTTTATATTTCATATCCTATTATGGAACAATCTGCCGGAGAACCTGTGTTTAAAGGGGTTATCGTTGCATCAATCAAAATCCATGAATTAGGTCGTTTTTTACAAAGCGAATTAGCCCCTCAAGTAGCAGGTAATGTTGGATTAATGGATAAGAATGGTATTATTATTTATGGTAGTAATCCTTCGCTCATTGGAAAATATTATCTTGGAGACGAATTTCAATCCCTAGTACCCGAGGAAATTAGAGGACCTTATAATTCTCTATTGGCTAGATCTCTTCAAGGATCTGCTGGAGCCGAAGATCTAATACTGGATGGAGGAAACAAGACTACTATTACATATCAACCCGTCTATATAGGTGGAAAGTATTTGTGGACTTTGTTTGTAAGCTCTCCTCATCAATTAGCAGCTGAGGTGGGATTTTTGATAAATAACCAGAAAAATTTTAGCACTTTAATGATCCTAATAATTGGAGCGGTAGCCTTGGGTATCGCGTTTTTGATCCTTTCCTGGAATAAACGGCTAGAGTCCGCAGTAAATTCGAGAACTATAGAGCTAAAAGATGCAAATAATTCATTGATAAATTATAATAAGTTACTCGAATCGGCCAATGAAAAACTAAGCATTCATGATAGGATGCAAAAAGAATTCATAAATATTGCTGCTCATGAATTGAGAACTCCCATAATGCCTATACTTGGAGATGCGATATTTCTTGAAAAACAATTCGAAGAGGGAAAAGAAGACGTCAAAGTTGACAGAGAACAAGTGAGTTCTATTATTAGAAACGCCAAACGCTTAAAGAGATTGGCATCAGATATTTTGGATATTACTAAGATCGAAAGTCAGTCCCTAAAGCTTAACAAAGAACGCTTTAATATTAAGGACATTATTTTGTCATCCATCAGTGATATAAAAACCCAGTTATTAAGCAGTAATCCAGAACAGCTAGAAAATTTGAATATAATATATGAACCCCAAGACATCTTTGTATTTGCAGACAAAAATCGAATCACACAGGTTATTTTTAACCTTCTTGGTAATTCTGTAAAGTTTACTGAAAAAGGATCGATTGGTATCGATGTAAAAATCGAGGTTGATGCGGTAAAAAATATTGAAAATGTGATCGTCAATATATCGGATACTGGGCAAGGTATCGATCTTGATATACTTCCAAGATTGTTTACGAAATTTACGTCCAAGTCTTTTGAAGGTACTGGTCTGGGGTTGTTTATATCAAAGAGTATTATTCATTCTCATAATGGCAAGATCTGGGCAGTCAATAATCCTCATGGAGGTGCTACCTTTTATTTTAAAATACCTCAACAGTGAATTAATTGGAGGGAGGAAGGTTAAATCAATAATGCTTTTGCAGATTTTATATAATCCAAGTTGATCTAGGCTTTGAAAGTATATTACTAGACTGGGAGAAGAACCAGCTCGCAAAGTAAAATGAAATAAAATTCAGATACCGGATCTAATATCCTGAATATTTTTTAATATCATTCTGGGTTGTTTTCTTTTTCGCGATTTGTTTTTTTGGCTAGTCTTTTATTCCATAACTTACTTGCGATGAATAGTAAAACTATGGTTATTATCAGTGATATTTCAAGAATTATTAAACTCGTAATGGTGAGCGTCTCAAATATTTGAATCAATACTATACCCATTATATTTCCGGTAATTAATGCGATGAAAAAAATCTTTAATATCTCCTTCGTTGTCATACTGCGATTATCTCTCCATATTATAAAATTAAATATATTTTTATTGAATTGACTCATTTACATTGACTGAATAAATATCGAATTAATGTAGTTCATATTCAGAATCTATAGTGTAAAACATCAAAAAACAAGTTTTATTAAAAGCTATCAAAACCTCCACCATCAAAATCAAATCCTCCTCCCCCTATGTCTCCGCCCTGCATGTCTACATTTTCTGTTGCTCCTGTTTCTGTGCCGGCTCCCGTATCAGACTCCGACCCCGTGCCACTAGTATCTCCTGTGTCTCCAGCCATTGAACTCTCCATTGGATTAAGGGTCATACCCATAAAAGACATCAACGACATAAAGAACACCATATCCATAATGCCTGAGAAAATCAAAAATGGCATCCATGATCTGTTATTTCCCATAAATGTTTGGAGTTGGGCTTTATCACCTTGTGAATACCATTGCTGCACTTGTCTCAACTTATTCTCTAGTTCCTGTTGTTTTGAAGTTAATACTTTTAATCCCGTGTCTGTTAATTTATATTGCATTTTCTTCCCCAAGAAAAATATTTTCTTTTCAAATTTAATCAGAAGTCGTTGACTATCTAATTCCTTAAGAATTGTCTCAACTTCTGACTTTGTAAGTTTTGTAAATTTTATGATTTTATCTAAAGTATTAAAATTTTTATATATTGCATTAAGAACTATGAAATGTGTTGGACTATCGTTAAGATTGAATGACATATTTATAAAATATATAAAGTTATACTTAAATACTATTGCATTTTTTTTACTAAATTGGTTTTGTGATGAAAAAGGTGATATTTTGATACCATATCAGTGAAAAATTTAGCAAGATGGAAATCTTTTCTGCATTATAGATTTCGTCTACTAAAGAAGTCATTAATCCTAGTAAACCTCGATCATCAATATGTCCTGCGTCATTAATATCAATAATATCCTCTCCATACACTTTTTAACAAATATCATATTATGATAAATGAAATCATAACGAGCACCGAAACATCAATAGAAACTGGAAGGTTAAAAATAGTTGTAGTAATGCTAACTATTTATCTAGCTGTAGAAATCGTGGCTGGATATATCACCGGAAGTCTGGCTTTAATTGCAGATGCTCTGCACATGTTTGCAGATGTCTTCGGAATTTCACTAGTTCTTGTGGCTTCCATATTTAGTAAAAAACCTCCAACTCCTTTACATACCTACGGATTCTATAGGTCTGAAATTCTGTCCTCTCTTGCCAATTGTGTTATTCTGTTATTGATATCAATCTTTATCATGTTTGAAGCATATCGACGGATTTTTGAACCTCACCATATAGAAAGCTCCTTCATGTTGATCGTTGCTATAATAGGATTGCTTGTAAATCTTATTGGGCTCAGGCTTTTAAAAGGAACACATGCGCATACGGAACATACATTTTCTGAATCAACGCAGGAACATAACAATTTAGGAAGGGCTGATGCTCTTCATATTCAAGGTGCGAAGCTAGAACTATTTAGTGATCTACTTGGATCTATTGCAATCATCGTTGGAGCTGTTCTCATATATTATACTGATTACTATCTAATAGATTCTATAATTAGCTTCGGTCTTGCTCTGTTCATTATACCTCGTGTTTGGTATTTGTTACACAGATCAATATCAATTTTAATGGAAAGTTCTCCTTCAAGTTTGTTGTATAAGGACATAAAGGATTCAATTCTGCAGATAAGAGGTGTGACTGGAGTGTTTGATCTCCACATATGGAGTATAACATCTGGAAATATTGCATTATCTGCACATATAGTTATTTTTGATTCAACCAAATCACAAGAGATACTCAGAGAAATAAATTCACTCTTAGAAAAGAAATTTGGAATTTATCATACTACAATTCAGATCGAAAAATATCATACAGTTGATGATAGGGCTCATTAAATGTTTTTTATTATCTTAACATAAACTTGACTATAATGTCGTGATCATTATCGGATAAAGTAGATATTTATGTATGCAACCTGATCAATATTCGTCCTCAATGGTATCTGAAATAACTATCGCGCTGGATCTCGACTCTGTTTTGGCTGATGTAATGCAAATCTGGTTAGAAGAATATAATGCAATTTTTAATACCAAAATAAAAAAACGAGATATATTTGATTGGCACTTACATAACATATTATCAATAAATAAACAACAGATAACGGATTTATTCATAATGGTCTGGAAAAAACGATGGCAGGACATACCTCCTACTAGTAATGACCTTTCAGATGTAATAAATCAATTACAAGACAAGGGCTTTCGAATTTCCATTATCACAAAGAGGGAGCGAGTTACAATGCCATTTGTGGCTCATTGGCTCGATCTAAACAATATACCCTTCAATGACATTGTTTTCATTTTTGATGACGTGTCAAAGAGCCATTTTCCTTTCTTTCTATTGGTCGATGATTCTCCGATCAATGCGAAGGAAATTGTTACTCCTAAACAGATGATAATTTTTGATCAGCCTTGGAATAAATCTTTAGCATCTTATACAAGAATAAGCAAATTAAATGAGCTAATTGACTTGGTATAGGATATAACGCTTGACCTTCCATTCTATCTTATTCTACTATCCAACTCTATAAATAATCTATTTAAGGCTGATGAAAGTCCGTTATGATTACAAAGGAAACTAAAACTTTCTTCGAATTTGTCTTTATCCGAAGTTGGTTTTCCCAAGTAATCTAATTCTATGTCTTCCAGATCTGTTTTCAAATAAATCACTATGGAAAATACTTCGTCTTCATCGATGTCACTTAATTTGTATTCTCTAAGCTCAAGCTTCATTACTATCCTCCCTTCGATCACAAATTTATTCTCTAGAATAACTTTCCTTCTATTTAATATCAACAGTATTGAAACACTATGATAACTAATTTAATATTAAAGTTCTCTTTATGAGGTATATTATTGTTCACTCATTTATAGTCCAAAAATCGAATCCATTCGGGAAACCATAGCTGACTTTCATGAACACCAATACCTTTCGCCAAAATCTCCGGAGAGTTATAAAATACTGAATCAGCTCCTAATTCTAATGCTATCTTCTTATTCAGATCATCTATATAAGATATCTTGCCAACATATTTTCTCCCAATAAGATCCTTTTGTTGAGTATATAATCCGACTTGGCGGCCATCAATAGTGGGAACGTAGCTAACTACTATATCAATTTTATTAACACTTGCTTTTCTTAAATAGAAGACTGTTTCAATTATGGTACCTCCAGTTTGTATTGTACCTTGAACGGATAGAATGTTATTGTTGTGGGTAACTGGAGTAATAATGAACTTGAGTGTTTTGCCATTGGATAGTAGTTTGTTCTTGCTTACCTGTTCTGAATAATCTATCATTGGATCTGAATCATCATATCTGTCTTTTATTATACCTTCAACCATTTCAAATTTTTTTCCATTATTTTTGAATCCTATGTTTAAGCCTAGAGCCATTGGTCTCGTATAATCTGGTTCCGCAAAGATCATGTCAGCGTCTATGTTTTTGTTTGATAGATATTGTGCCTGAATGTTTCCAATATTCTTTCTTATAGAATAAATGCTCTTGTTATCAAAAATACTTGACACATGTGACTCGCGAATAAATTCAAATGGATCCATTAAGATTCTATTCTTATCCAGTTGTGTCAGTATATCCATACCATACTTGGGACTCAAACGAATTAGCTGTCCTGGATTTATTTCTTTTAATTTTAAGTGGAAAAAACTCTCTAGGTAGTTCTCGGAAGAAACCATAAAAAATAATTCGTTTTCATCCTTTCCTAGAAAGAGGGGTTTAAATCCTGTACTATTTCTGAAAACATAGATTTCCTTGTTAATATTTATTACATAATTACCCCTTAAATGCCTGTCCAAAAATTCAGCTGCTTTATAAGGATCTTTTTGTGCCAGTAACAGTTCTTTGAAAATGTAATGAATTTGCTCTAATGGTTCAGAATTTCTATTTCTTATTAAAGGATGAGTTGTCAATTTATCTAAATCTATAAAAAATCCATCTAGAGCAAAATTTATTCTCTCCATTCTTTTGGACTTTGGCTTTTTTTTTGAAAGATGTCCAACCGTAGTTTGCATTGGATTGTTCAGCTGCTTTACGATTTTTTCATGGATGGTATCAAATGTTGGTAATGAGCCATATCCACTGACCTCAAATTTACCTGAACTAATTTTCCAAACTGCCTTTCCACGGTGTTGGAGTAATTGCATTCCGCGAAATACTTGATAAATTATCTTTTCATTATTGACGTTCTCATCCAGTACGCAAACTGCAACTATTCCACCCATTAAAATTCAGTATTGCTTTATCGTTAGAACGATAAAAATTTTGATATTTATCCATTTATTTGTTCTATTATCACTTTGGTCCAAAATGCTAACGTAAATATATATTCCATTGTTAACTAATCTTTTAGAATTGATAATTGGCTTATTGGGTAAAGCAAATGTTGGTAAATCAACATTCTTTAATGCAGCTACAGATTCATCAATACCAATTGCTAATTTTCCGTTTACTACTATTAATCCTAATATCGGTGTTGCATTTGTAAGAGTAAATTGTGTTTGTAAAGAGTTTGGTGTTTTGGATAATCCCATCACTTCTAAGTGTATTGGCGGAATAAGATATATTCCGATAAAACTAATAGACGTAGCAGGACTAGTTCCCGGTGCACACTCGGGAAGAGGTTTAGGCAATAAATTTTTAGATGACGCTCGTCAGGCTGACGTTCTTGTTCACGTAATAGATATCTCAGGATCCACCGACGAGGAAGGCAGACCAGTTAATCCGGGTGAAGGAAATCCGCTTTTTGATTTGGAGTTCATAGAAGATGAATTTGATCTTTGGATACGTTCATTAATTCTGAGAGATTGGGACAAGATAATAAGAGAAAGTGAAAATTTAAAACAAAGGATAGAAACTGTATTGTCTAATAGACTTTCTGGTCTATCAATTAGCGAACAATTGATCAGAAACTCCTTGGACTATATCAATTTGATCAAAAAGCCAAGCGAATGGACCGAAGAGGATTTGCTCATATTGAGCAAACAAATACGAACACGTTCTAAACCAATTATTTTAGCAGCTAACAAAGCCGATATCTCATCATCCAATATCAATATTGAAAAATTGAAGAATTTAAAAAGATCGTTTTTTCCTACTGTATGTGAGGCTGAATTATTGTTAAGAAGAGCTTCTCATAAAAATCTAATTTATTATTTGCCTGGAGATTCGAGTTTCAAAATCAAACAATCTGAAACGCTTTCCAACAAACAGAATGAAGCTTTGGAGGTTGTATCTGGTATATTACTCAAGTTCGGCTCGACAGGGATTCAGCGAGTAATAAATCATGCGTGTTTTGAAATATTACAAAATATTGTAGTTTATCCAGTGGAGGATGAATATAAATTTACAGACAAAAAGGGAAATGTCTTTCCTGATGCAAGAATAATTTCCAATCACTCCACTGCCAAAGATTTGGCATATTTAATTCATAATGACTTGGGAAAAGGATTTCTCTATGCTATTGATGCAAGAACAAAACAACGAATTGGTGCTGAGCATAAGTTGAAAAATGGCGATATAATTAAGATAGTATCCACGATGAGTAGGAATTAATACATGCTATGTTTAGGAATTGAAAGCACCGCCCATACGTTCGGATGCTCTATAATAGAAATTGACAAAAAAAGTGATACTGGCAGTGCAGATAAAGAGTTTATTTTGTCAGAAGTAAGGGACATTTATAAAGCATCAGCAGGATGGGGTATTCATCCGAGAGACGCATCTAAACATCATACCATGGTAGCTACCGAAATCTTAAAAAAATGTCTAGAAGAATCTGGAGTCAGTATTAAGGATATTGATATTGTTTCTTATTCTGCTGGTCCTGGATTGGGGCCTTGTTTAAGAATAGGTGCTGTAGTTTCTCGATCATTGGCTTCTTTTCATAATATACCTCTAATTCCTGTAAACCACGCGGTGGGCCACATAGAATTAGGAATTAAACTTACTGGATCTGAAAATCCATTAACATTATTGGTTTCTGGCGGGCACACCATGTTACTCATTTACTATAAGAATAAATGGAGGATATTTGGGGAAACTTTGGATATTACACTAGGACAGCTTTTTGATCAGGTGGGAAGAAAAATGGGCTTTTCATCCCCATGTGGAAATAAGATCGAAGAGGTATCTTATTTATCAAAGGGTCGAAAGGTATATCCGCTCCCATATATTATTAAAGGGAACGATGTATCATTTTCGGGATTACTTAGTGCAGTTAAAACTTTGCTAAATGACAACGATAATGATATCCATGACATATGTTTTTCACTGCAAGAAACAGCATTTTCTATCATTGTAGAGGCGGTCGAACGTGCATTAGCCTTTACTGGGAATAAGGAATTTCTAATTGTTGGGGGTGTTTCAGCGAATAAGAGATTGTCCAACATGCTTGAAACCGCCTGTGACATACATAATTCTAATTTTAATTCTTGTCCACAGAGGTTTTGTGGAGATAACGGAGCACAGATAGCATGGACTGGCGCTCAGATGTATTTAAGTCGTCCATCTAGTAGTGTTAAACCCGAAAATGCATCTGTTAATCAGTCTTGGAGATTGGATAGCGTACATATTCCATGGCGGTAACTTCATAAATTACTTTTAGCTTGATCTTCGATCTGTAATTTAATTTCTTTAACCCAGTTACCTGGATTCAAAACTCCAAACTTATAGGTTTTATCACTATTGTTTAGTTCTATCACTAATTTTTTGATAATTCTTCCTTCAGATCTTGCTTGTGCAATGTCCTTTAATTCAAATTCAATTTTTTCACCAAGTAATTCTTTAGATAATGTTGCTATTCGACCTTTGGTTTTTTCGAAGGCAAGTTTTCTATTTGTTAGAGTAAGAATTCCACTCTTCAATATATCTTCTGAACAGTCTTCAAATAGAACATTTTTTTCATTATTTGATGAATTCGATGTTTTGTCCATAATTTTTAAAGTAATAACGTATTACTAAAATTATCTATTGACGAACGATAGAATGTTATTAAAAAAAGGCGCTGAATCAGAACTATACCTCATTGATTGGCATGATGTTCATGCTATTTCAAAGGTTCGAGTTGCTAAAGCATATCGTAACTCTTCTATCGATATTCCATTGAGGAAACGGCGAACAATTCACGAAGCTAATATTTTATCCCAAGTAAAGTTTTTTGGGATCAATACTCCTTTCATTTATTTTCTTGACATAAATAATTTTGAAATTATAATGGAATACATCAAAGGAAAAACGTTCAAAGACTTTTTTTCCCCCAATCTTTGTATAAATCTTGGGGAAATCGTTGGAACCCTTCATTGTAATAACATAATTCACGGCGATATTACCACATCCAATTTTATTATATCCTCAAATGGAGCCATTTTTGCAATCGATTTTGGATTGTCTTTCTTTTCTGAACGATACGAAGATAAAGCTGCAGATATCCGGTTATTTAAAGAAATATTGACTAGCTTCCATGTCGATGAATATGATATATCTTTCAAAAATTTCTATGATGGCTATAAGAAAATATGTGGTAGTATAACGTCAAAAGTCTTTAAAACGGTAGGTGAAATTGAAAAAAGAGGTCGCTATTCTAGATCTGAATTCTAATATTGTATGTAATTTTCTTATATATATTGAAATAACTATTGTATAACTTTTTTACACAATCCTTTTTCCTTATGTTGTACAAAATGATCTTGACAAAAATCAGTTTCGCATTCATAGCAATGCCACCCACATAAAGTATAACATACATTGCATTTTGAAATCGGTTTATTATAGTCAAATTCTTTAGTTTGTTTCACAATTCTTGGCTTTTGTATTCTTTTTTGCTGTTGCCTCATATATCTATCCTCCATTAAAGCGCAAAACATCGTCGTGATGTTTGAAAATTCTTCTCCAACTGTGTGGATCTATCAACCTGTTTCATAAAATCAGAATGTTATTTAAGCTTTTCAAACGATAATTAGGGAATTTGCAATTCCAATTGGATTTGTAATTCAAATTATTTCATAAATGCGGGAGGTGGGATTCGAACCCACGAATCCCTAAGGAACAGGGTTGTAGGAAACTTCCAAGCTCATTCTAAGCCTCGCACAATTGCTGACCTGCGCCGTTGACCGGGCTTGGCAACCCCCGCATTACTTTGGACTACATTAAAGCCAAATTTATCTATTGTTAATACGAATCATGTTGAATTCATTGATCGATGATCTCTTACAAGATAGATTATTCATATCTTTAGCGTTTAAATAATTATTAGGATAGCATAAATATTGATTTAACTGGGGAGATGTTTTGACGGAAAAAAAACTATTTGGGACAAACGGCATAAGGGGTATATTTGGAAAAGATCTGTCAATTGAGTTTTTGATAGATATTACTTTTTCTATAGGGCGTTTTTTTGAGAAGGGACCAATAGTGTTAGGATATGATGGTCGTTCTTCTAGTTTTGCAATTCACAAAATTATATCGGCTGTATTAATGTCAATGGGTATCGATGTATATACGATGGGCATGACGCCTACACCTTGTCTACAATTCACTGTCAAGAATTTAAGATCTTCTGGTGGAATTATGATTACAGCATCACATAATCCTAAGGAGTATAACGGTATAAAACCAATTTCAAGTCATGGGTTTGAATTGTCTAGAGATGATGAAATAAAAATTGAGTCCATATATTATCAAAAAAAGTTCATGAGAGAGTATTCTGGTTCCTTTGGGAACTTATTCAAATTGGATGTTTTGGAACAGTATATCAACAAGGTGCTTTCTTTTATAGATACTGACATTATTAGACGGTCGAATCTTAAGATTATTATGGATTGTGGTAACGGGGTCCAATCGTTAGTAGCTCCTTTGATAGGAAGAAAATTAGGATGCGAAGTACTGATCATGAATGGTTATGTTGATCCAAATTTTTCTGCAAGGGGCTCCGAGCCGAAAATGGATAATTTACATGGTCTTACTGAAATGGTAATAAAGACAAACTCTGATTTGGGTGTTGCATACGATGGGGATGGCGACAGAAGCATTTTTTGTGATGAAAAGGGAATTATCCATTGGGGGGATAAAATAGGATCAATTCTATCTTATCATTTAATTAGAAATAAGAAAATGGATACGACAATCGTATGTCCTATTAATTCTTCACTGGTTATATCAAAAATTGGTGAGTTGGTTAAGAGAGATGTTTATTTTACTAAGGTTGGAAGCGTTGAGGTTTCTTATGGCATGAAAAATACTAATTCTCTTATCGGATTTGAAGAAAATGGAGGTTTTTTTTATGGACCTCTGAATTTAGTTCGTGATGGAGCGATCACCACAGCTTTGGTTTTAGAAATGATGAGCTATCATAAGCAGGAAAACCTGGGACAAAACACAATTTGTGGTGACAAGCTATTTGATAAAAAATCGTCACTATCAGATATTTTCTCTATATTCGATGATACATTTCAATACAAATCCAGCTTGAATTTGTCTAGCAGCGATGATATGCAACATGTTTTGGATGTATGTGCTGCACATGGATCTGTATACAAGATAGAAAGGATCGATGGGGTGAAAATATGGTTTGATGCCGAGTCTTGGATAATGTTCAGACCTAGCGGCACAGAACCTCTGATTCGAATCTATGCCGAATCCAATGATAAAAGCTTACTAGATTCAAAAGTAAAAGAATACCTTAACTTAATAAATAAAATTCTGAACGCAGCTGATTGATACATGATAACATTTTTAATACTCTTTTTTATCATAAGAAAGAGTGGAAATGATCCCAATGGGTGATTGTAAATTATGAGTAAACCATATTATGTAAAATTTGAGATACCTAAAGATCTAGTTAGTGCCGTTTATGAGGCAGTAAGACTAGCAAAACAGAGCGGTAAGGTTAGAAAAGGAACAAATGAAACTACAAAAGCAATAGAAAGAGGAATCAGCAAATTGGTTGTCATTGCAGAGGATGTTGAACCGCCAGAGGTTGTAGCACATTTGCCAATTTTGTGCGATGAACGTTCATCTAAATATGTTTTCGTTCCTAGTAAGAAAGACTTGGGTAGTGCATTAGGAATTGATGTTGGTTCTGCTGCTGCAACCATAATAGATCCTGGCGAATCTCAACAAATTCTTGACCAGATTACAAATACTATTGATAGCATAAAAAACAAGTCTGAGTAAAACAGGTGTATTTAATTAAATGAGCAAGACTGAGGAAAAGGTCATTCCTGCAGAAGTGATTCAAATTGTAGGTAGAACTGGTATCGCTGGAGAAGTAATTCAAGTTCGTGTAAGGATATCTGAAGGAAAAGACAAAGGCAGGATTCTGACTCGAAACGTTAAGGGACCAGTTAGAATGAATGATATTTTAATGCTTAGAGAGACAGAACGTGAGGCAAGAAAAATAAAGTGATGCTTAAAATATGGAGTTATTGTAGGTGGTTAAGTAATGAGTAAGAATGTTGCGTCATTGCGAAACTGTTTTTTTTGTGGAAGGCATGTTGATACAGGTAAAGGGATAATGTTAGTCAAAAATGATGGAGCGATCCAATGGACTTGTTCATCAAAATGTAAAAAGAATCTTCGCGATTTGAAACGTGATCCACGGTTATTTAAATGGACTGATAAATATATCAAAGGTGGAATTAGGAAGCAAAAGTGAAATGGGGGTAGAACAAACTCTGATACTCATTAAACCAGATGCATTTAAACGAAAATTGGTAGGAAAAATAATTCAACGTTTTGAAGAAAAGGGATTTGACATCAAACAATTAAAGACCTATGATTTTACAGATGAAAAAGCTCAAGATTTTTATTCAATTCATCGAAGTAAACCTTTTTTTAAGGAACTAGTTTCATTTGTTTGCTCTGGTACCGTCGTTGCATGTATTTTAGAAGGAAACAATGCAATCAGCACAGTTAGGATAATGATTGGACTTACAAAATCTTTTGATGCTGCACCAGGAACAATAAGAGGCGATTTTGGTCTGGGAATAACTGATAATATTATTCATGCTTCCGATTCGCATGAAAGCTTCATAAAAGAGTCATCAGTAGTATTTTTATAAGTGCATCTACGTCAGCCTGTAGTAGTAGTTCTAGGTCATGTAGACTCTGGTAAAACCTCGTTACTAGATAAGATGAGGGGAACATTCGTTCAATCGCGAGAAGCTGGCGGTATTACTCAACATATCGGGGCAAGTTTTTTTCCAATAGAAATAATTCAGAGTTTGACAGGTCCGTTATTTAAGAAATTATTATCACATGATCATGCTATTCCTGGATTACTGGTTATTGATACACCTGGACATGAGGTTTTTGCAAATTTAAGATTAAGGGGAGGATCAGCAGCAGATATAGCAATTGTTGTAGTTGATGTTAATAAGGGATTTGAACCTCAGACTATAGAGAGTATAAACATTTTAAAGAATAGGAAAGTGCCTTTTGTAGTCGCGATAAATAAGGTCGATCGTATTACGGGCTGGAAAAAGGGGATTACTAATTTCATTACCGAAGAAATCAAGGTTCAACCGAAAGAAGTTCAAGTAGATCTTGATAATAAAACATATAGTGTATTGGGATCTCTTTCACAATTAGGATTCAATTCAGAGGCTTTTTGGCGTGTTAAGGATTTTACGAAAGAAGTTGCATTAGTCCCGGTTAGTGCATCAAGTGGTGTTGGTATTCCTGAGCTTTTGACAGTCCTGGTAGGATTGGCTCAGCAATTCATGATAAAAAAATTAGAAAGGCATGAAGGATCCGCTAAAGGAATTATTCTAGAAGTAAACGAAGAAGTTGGATTAGGACCTTCTGCTAATGTCATTCTTTTAGACGGTATCATAAAACAAGGTGATTCAGTCGTGGTCGCAAAACGTAATTCTGTTATCGTGACTAGGATTAAATCATTACTTCTACCAAAGCCACTTGATGAAATGCGTGATCCACGGGATAAATTTCGTCATGTAGATATGGTAATTTCTGCTGCGGGATTAAAAATAACTTCCCCTGATTTAGATGGTGTAATAGCCGGCAGTCCATTGTATGGACTTGCCCCTACTGATGACGAAGAAAAAATAAAAAATCTAGTTGAATCAGAAGTAAAATCTGCACTTATTAACACAGACTCTAATGGTATTATTCTAAGATGCGACACTATCGGTTCGATTGAGGCAATTTCGGAAATGCTAAAAAAAGAGAACATCCCAATCCGATCCGCAGACATCGGACAGATAAGTCGAAGAGATGTGATGACGGCATCTGCAGTTAAAGAAAAGGACAGATACTTGGGCATAATACTGGGCTTTAATGTCAAAATTTTAGAAGATGCAGAAAAAGAGTCATTTGAAAGGGATGTCAAGATCTTTAATGAAAAAATTATTTATAACTTGGTGCGTAGCTATACCGACTGGGTATCATATCAAAAGAATCATGAGGATTCTATCTTATTTAATGAAATATTTCCAATTTGTAAATTTGAATTTATGAAAGGGTATATTTTTAGAAGAAGTGATCCTGCTGTGTTTGGTGCGGAAATTACCATAGGTAAAATGAAACAAAAAATGTCAATAATGAATCCTGATGGAAAAAAAGTGGGGGTAATACATCAGATCCAGGATAAGGGTAAATCAATTGAAGAAGCTACTAGGGGAATGCAAGTGGCTGTATCACTTAATGGACCTCAAATAGGTCGGCAAATTAACGAAGGTGATGTTTTTTATACCTATCTGGATAGTAGGCAAGCTAAATTACTATTAAATCGTTTCAATAATAAATTAGATGAAGAAGAAAAAGTAATTTTGGATCATATTGTTAGCCTAAGAAGAAAAACAGATCCTGCTTTTGGATACATTTAGTAAACTTGTGTTTAATATCATCTGATATTTATATAGTGTTAAATTTGTAAATAATATAAAACCTATGAATGAATTTAATTTAATAGGAAAAATTTTCTTTGCTCCTAATACTTCTGATTCTGAATTAATCAAAAAAGCCAAACTAAGATTAAAAGAACATGGGATACCTGAAGAGACAATTGAAATTAATTATAATGTTCAAGAACTAAACGAAGGTGATTTATATATAAGCTATGATCCACCAGATTTGGTGTTGAGAAGAGTGTATGCCAAAACTCCAAGTGGTTTTATTAAAATGAAAAGTGTAAAATCTATCAAACTCTAGATTTTTCCCAATCTTATTTCGACTAACTCGTGAACTAATTCATCAAAATCCTTAGTTATGTTTATCTTCTTATCTGTCTTTTGAAATGCATCTCTTAATATTACTTTACCATTTGTTTCTAAATCCTCTTTACTTACAATTATGATTTTTTTACTTTTCTTATTTTCTGCTTCTGCAATTTGTTTTGAAAATGATCTTCCTAACAAGTCATAGTCAACTGGAAAATTGTTTCTCCTTAAATACGAGGCTAATCGTTCTACATAGTCAAATATTTCGATAGAGTCATATACTATATAATTCAAATCTTCAAACTCATCATTTTCATCTTTCTTAAATATTCCCTGTTGTTTCATTGCCAAAACAATGCGCTCAACCCCACCAGCTGCCCCGGTGGCTCCAACTTCTTTTCTTCCAAAAGCATCGGTAAGTTTGTTGTATCGACCACCTCCAACAAGAGATCCTAGGTTATTTCCTGTGTCTATTGCTTCAAAAACTAACCCTGAATAATAGTCCAAACCTCTTACGATGCCCAAATTAATTCGAATGTTATTTATTCCTTTATTTGATAACGACATATTGATTTTTCCTAGATCTTCCCAGCTCTTCAGTTTGAGCAAATTCATAGCACCATCTAATTCCTTGAAACTACCTTTTTTCTCTGCAAAATTAATCACTTTTTCTAAGACTTGAGTATCAATTCTTTCATCATATTCTTTTAGCACATTGGCTTTTCCCTTCTTTGGTATTTTGTCAATTGCCCTAAATATCTCAAATATCTCTTCATCATTTGATATCTTGAGAATATTTTTGATATATTCTTCGATTAAATTTCTACTGCTAATATCAATAAGTATATTCCTCAATCCAAGTTTTTGTAGAAAAATTGATGTAAATTCAATTATTTCAGTATCTGATTCTATCGATGAAGGACCGTATATTTCAATGTCCCATTGATGGAAAAATCTGTATCTTCCTGCTTGTGGCTCATCATATCTCCAAACTCCACCAAATGAGGCCATTTTTGTAGGAATCTTCAGATCTCTTCGTGATACAAAGTATCTTGTTAATCCGATGGTTAAGTCAAATCTAAGAGCAATATTCCTATTCCCTTTGTCTACGAAATTGTAGATCTCCTTGGTTATGGAAGGACCTGACTTTGTCTCGAGGGTAGATAATAATTCTAATGGAGACGGCTCCATCAACATAAAATTAAAAATTCTTGCAGAGTCTATGAAAGCATTTCTGATCACATTCATGTCCTTGTACTCGTCTGGCTCTAGATCTCTCATCCCTCTCGGCAGTAGAAATTTCATTGTTGTTTAGACTGTCAATATTTTTTAAATTTAGATTTTCCGGTTCATTATAATATCTATCGGTTTAATAAGACTGTATGTTTCTTGACAGGGTTGAATATCTTGACCATATGACGGATGCATACTTACGTATCAGAGGTCAAACTATGAATGAAGCTTTTGAATATTCGGCAATCGGTTTGGTTAATATCATGTATGATATAGAAAATATAGAGAAAAAGCAGCGGATTCCTGTTTTTGCAGAGGGCGACGAGTTAGAGAATCTGTTGTTTGATTGGCTTGATAAAATCTTGTTGATGATGCTCATTGATAAAGTGATTTTTTCAAAGTTCAAAATTGAAATTACCTTTGATAAATCTTCTGATAAATACATTATTACTGGCTATGGTGAGGGTGAACTTGTGGATCTTAGTAAACATGAACTTAATGTGGAGATTAAGGGAATAACCTATCATGAAATGAAAATACTCGATCATAAAGGTACAAATGAAACCATAATTGAATATATAGTAGATTTATAGCCTTTTAGCATAAGAAGCGCTATATCTGCTCTTGGAATTCTAAAATTCTTTGATAGATTAGAAAATTATATTAAATATAGACTTAAATGATATAAATATTTTAATATTCATATCATTTTATCAATAAATTATATTGCTTTCACAACCCTGGAAAAAAGAAAGGAGATTAGAATTATCTTATTTTATCTATTGCCTTACTATGTTAGATCATTTCTTTATAAGCATTTTTTCATATACAAATATATGGGGAATTCATTATATGCTGATATCTCAAATGTCAGTTTATAACAATGTGTCGCATACTAACATAGATGATCCGATCTATTCACTCTATTAATTCGACTCTATTATTTAGCCTATATAAATTGGATAAAATATACATTTAAAGGATTTTACTCTGCTTGTCAAAATCTTGGATAACAATCAAAAAAAAATCATACAATTAAATGGTATCACACACATTTTTTTATTGATAGTTTGAAACCATACTAGTTTTGCATTATTTCTGATTCCATTGATTGTTCTCAGATCTTGGCTTATCATTTTGTAAAATAATTATGATAATAGCTTTAAATATTTGGCGAATATTAAAAAAAATTAATATTTAACAAAATATATATACAATTGAATGTGGTTTACACATATTTATTTTTTTTATACACATACACTTTCCTCAGAAATGTCATGAATTTTTCACTAATATAATAATTCACGTGATCGTAAAGTCTTATATATCAAATATTAATATAAATTATCCGTAAAAATGACTAACGAATCAGGATCTACCTCCTCTTCTAATACTATAATAGAATTATCGGAAAATAATTTTGAACGCTTTATATCTGATAACAAGATCGTCTTGGTTGATTTCTGGGCAACATGGTGTGGCCCATGCCAATTTATGCTTCCAATATTTGATAAACTTTCCAAAAAATACACGGATAAAGTCAAATTCGGTAGATTAAACGTAGATGACAATCAATCAATAACAATGCGTCTGGAAGTGTATGCAATACCCACATTTGTAATGTTTGTAGGTGGTAATGCAGTAGATAGAGCAGTTGGTGCAGTAGGCGAAAAGGGATTGGATAGTCTACTCCAAAAAACCAATCCTAACAAATGAAATCTATCAATATAATTACGAGTTTTATTCTTAACTTTCCTATTTATACAATCATATTAAAAATTGATAATAAATAACAGATACCATGTAAACTTGTGATTAATTATTAGAAAGAATTTATTATTGACTTGATTTAGATATCATGAGATAAAGTATTTGACGGAAACTCTTTCTTATGATATACTTATAGTAGGATCCGGCTTGGCGGGACTTAGGGCTGCTATTACTGCCGCGTCGAAAAACAAAAATCTAAAAATTGCCGTTCTGTCAAAAGTTCAGGTCATGCGTTCTCATTCTGTATCTGCTGAAGGGGGCACAGCTGCTGTACTATATGAAAACGAAGGTGATAATATAGAATCGCATATATATGATACTATTAAAGGCAGTGATTTTTTGGCAGACCAAGACGTTGCAGAAAGACTTGTAAATTGGATTCCATCAGAAATAATTCAACTAGATAGATGGGGGATGCCCTGGTCTAGACGAGATAATGGAAGAATCGATCAACGGAAATTTGGTGGCTATTCTTTTCCAAGGGCTACTTATGCTCAGGATAGAGTAGGATTTTACGAGATGCAAACGCTCTATGATACATGTCTTAAATATGATAATATTTTTTTCTTTAATGAATGGTTCTGTACCTCCATCCTTCATCAAGGGAATACCTTTCAGGGATTTACTTGCATAGAGATGAAAAATGGCAATTTTGTTAAGGTCGTTGCCCCATCAGGCATAATTTGTACTGGAGGCGCAGGCAGAATCTACAGCTTCTCTACGTATGCTTATTCTTCTACTCCAGATGGTTTAGATATGGCATATCGTGCTGGCATGGCTTTGAAGGATATGGAATTTGTTCAATTCCATCCCACTGGTATTTTGCCATCCGGAATCTTGATTACCGAGGGTGCACGGGGAGAAGGCGGATATTTGATTAATTCTGAAGGTGAACGGTTTATGAAAAATTATGCAGGCGAAAAATTAGAACTTGCTCCAAGAGATGTGGTGTCTCGTTCAATGATAACTGAAATTCAGGCAGGGAGAGGATTTAAACATGTTACAGGTGCCGATTGTCTTAAATTGGATCTAACTCATCTAGGTGCAGAAAGAATTAAAGAAAAACTTGCAGGAATCAGAGAAATTGGAATTAAATTTTCTGGGGTAGACGTAATTGATGAATCTATCGAAGTGAGACCTGTGTGTCATTATATGATGGGTGGCATCCATTCTAATGTGGATGGTGCTACTGAATTTGATGGACTGTGGGTAGCTGGTGAGGCTTCATGTAATAGTACTCATGGAGCAAATCGATTGGGGGCCAATTCTACTTCTGAATGTCTAGTGTGGGGTGCTATTACTGGAGAATTGGCTGCCAATCACGCGTTAAGTAAAAAGACTAGCATTCCAAGTACGGATAATCATCAATTTTTGATGGAAGAAAAGAGAATCTATGATGGGATATTTAGAGGTCGTGGCGATACCAATCCTTATGAAATTAGAAAGAATTTGACTGACACTATGGATGAAAGATCTTATGTCTACAGAAATGAAAATGATCTTATAGAGGGATTAAAAAGAATTCGTAGTCTTAAATCGTTGAGTTGGAAACACGTTGATGATCAAGCAAAAGAATACAATACAAATTTCATTAATGTTATGGAAATAGATTCCATGATGCGGGTTGCCGAAATAGTATTGATGGGTGCAATAAATAGACGCGAATCTAGAGGAGCTCATGCACGAATAGATTATCCCAACCGCGATGATAATAACTTTTTAAAACATACTCTTGCGTATTATAATAGTGACGGGGAACCTAGGATGGGATGGCATCCGGTTGCATTTACTCGATATGCACCAGTGGAGAGAAAATACTAAATGGGTATAAAACCTAATAATGAGAATAATTCTAGTACAGATGGCGATATTAAGCTCAAATCTGGACGTGAAGGATTAATGGGCTGGTTGAACCCTACTAGATATGGTTGGGAAAGAGTATCTTATTGGTTGCAACGTTTAACCGGAGTCGGTTTATTAATCTACTTTATAGGGCACATATATGAAACTAGCTCACTAGTAAATGGGATTAATGCCTGGAATAGTATGCTAGAGTTGACTCAGACTCCCGGAGGTCACATATTTCTATTATTGGTCATAGGTGCAAGCACCTTTCATACAGTTAATGGATTACGCCTTATTTTTACCGAGTCTGGAATAGGCCTCGGTAGACCAGGACGACCGGATTATCCATATGATGCAACTTCTTTGAATTATAAGCAAAAATCTGGCATATGGGTTGCCATGTTATTAGCTGCTATTGCCATGTTATATGGTGGTATGGTTATGTTTGGAGATGTGAACTAGGGTTGGACATGACAGACACCTATAACAGCTTGAATTATTTTATGGAGCTTAGAATCTAGAATGCCGTTATTAAAATTACGCGAAAGTCAAATAATGAAAATTCATTATTTGACGGGGATATGTGCCGTATTCTTTGTAGCAATTCATATATTATTTAGACTCATTATGCCATTTGGCCAAAGTTTAGAATTTCATAACGTAGTAGCTAATTATCATAACATGTACTATGTTATACTGTTGGAATTAATTCTTGTTTTTATCTCCATTCATGGATTTAATGGCTTAAGAATTATTTTAATAGAACTTAAACAAAATCAATGGTGGGAGTCCACAATAACTATATTGGTGCTGGCCGCAATGATTGGTGTTGTAGCATATGGTACAAGGACAATTATTATTGGGAGTCAATTATAATATGTATCAAGAAAATCTAATACCCTGGTCATCTTTTACACCAATTCTGATTGAAATAAAAACATGTGTGGATAAATATGAGTGAAGAAACTAAAAAAATAAAATTAAAGGTATATAGAACTAATTATAAGAAAGAAGAGCCTCCGCATTATGATGAATTTGATGTATCCGTTAAACGATGGACTACCGTTTTGGATGCACTGTTAGATGCCAAATCTTATTCTGACAGTAGCTTAGGAATTAGATATTCTTGCAGAATGGCTTCTTGCGGGTCATGCGGCATGAAAATAAATGGCAAGCCCCGATTAGCATGTTATACAAAAATATCTGAACTAAATGACCAAACAATAGTTTGTGATCCATTACCTAGTTTCCCAAGAATAAGAGATTTGGTTACAGATTTTACGGAATTCTTCGCTCATCACAAAAAGATCGAACCGTACATACACAATGATAAGGTGCCCATTGAAGTTGTAAATAAAGATGACTTGGTTGAATTTAAACAGACTCCAGAAGATGTAGACAAGTATTTGCAATTCTCGTATTGTATTAAATGTGGTTTATGTTATTCTGCATGTCCTACAGTAGCAACGGATACCAAGTTTCCAGGACCTCAGGCTTTGTCTCAGACTTATCGATATATGGCAGATACTAGAGATTCTGGCGAGTCAACTAGACTTGACATAATTGATGATAGACACGGAGTTTGGAGATGCCATTTTGCAGGTTCTTGCAGTAATGTATGTCCTAAAGGGGTTGACCCGGCCTTAGGGATTCAGCTTCTAAAGGGCCATCTGATCGGAATTACAAAAAATGATAAAAAAATTGCAACTCTAAGGTCAAAAGAGGAATAGCAAAAAATTCATTAATTACCTGGTAACAGGCTATTTTTCACTCTTTTTCTCATCTAGTTTTTCTGAAGGTTTTTTACTTTCATTTACCTGCTTGTTTATCGCTTCTGCCATGAAATGATTGCTTACATTTACTTTTACATCGTTGATGCCTTCAACTTTAAAAATATTGTCTCTTACATCTTGTGCTATTTTAAATCCAAATACTGCTGGACAGAATGGACTTGTAAGATGTAAATCGACATCAACTTTTCCTTTATCGATGTCTACCTTGTCTATTAATTCTAACTCCATTATTGAAACTCCTATTTCCGGGTCAACTATTTTTGTAAGTTCATCAAATATTAGACGTCTAGTTAGTTGTAAATCTTGAGACATGATTAACATATATTGTCATCTTGCCTATTTATTAATTATTTAGTAAATTCCAATATTTTCGCCTAATCGATTTTATTATGTTAAAATATCCGATTAAATTAAAATTTTTGAATGTATAGGTCCAGGCCCAGCGGAAATTTGGATAATAAAGCTCTCTCATTTTTGTCCTCAATAGCCGAAGATGCTGACTTATTTTATTATGATATCTTGGGAAGTCAAGCTCACGTAATAATGTTGTATGAAGTTGGTATTTTGGCTAAAAAAGAACTGGTCACTATTTTAAAAGGTATGGATCAATTATTGACTCATCCCGATTCTTTAAACAGCTATGGTGATAGCACTTCTGAAGACATCCATGAATTGGTAGAATCTGCTATTATAAAAATTACCGATATTAGTTCGGGTGGGAAAATGCATACCGCAAGATCGAGAAATGATCAAGTAATATTAGACATTAGAATGAAACTTCGAGATGATCTAAATCGAATTAGTGTTAATATAATATTATTAATAAAATCATTATTATTACAGGCAAACAATAATGTGGATTCCATAATGCCTATGTACACTCATTTACAACAGGCTCAATTGGGTGTTTTTTCTCATTATTTATTATCATATTGCTTT
>WHSX01000139.1:4377-7937 GCA_009379865.1 Candidatus Nitrosocosmicus sp. | reverse complement strand
TAAACTCATCATGTTAGTAATGTCTAATCTCCAAAGTAATTCCATAAGGGTCTTGCATAATCTCTAATCCCAAGCCACTTGTGCAAGACCCGCTATTTCAAGTATCTTCAATTAGAAACAACTATTATCTGTTACTCCATTGAATATTAATCGTCTTCTTTCAATGGTAGCCTCCGTCAAGCTACCCTTTTTATTTTAATTGCCAACAAATACTATCATAAAGATACTGGAATACTGCTTTGACAAATCAGACGAACGCAAGTGATACAGTAGACACCTACTTGAAAGATTCTGACACCAACTCTGATATAGTTAGAGTTTAAGCCTTTGTGACAATTTGAACACTTTGTCAATTGAAACTCATACTATTAAAATGAGATAAAAGGATTAATCTATTGTTGATTTCGAATTAATTGTACGGTTAAGAATGGGTAATTCGAAATCGGCTCACTATGCTCGAAAGAACAGCCTAGTGGTAATTCTAAAACGGATCCGAAAATATTAAATCGAGTTTCAAGACCTTTGGGGTTTGATCTAATTATTCGTGAATTGGGAACTATTTGATGTTTATTTTTATATCGTGAAGGTAATACAAGGAACTATTATTAGATTATCTATCGACAGTATTAGTAGATCGAAAGTATTACTAGATGGCAGTGTGTCTATTTTGGTATCTTCCTATCGATTGAGTTCATTAGCATCTTGACTTGTTTCTTCATGATTTTGCACTATATCCTTCGAGTTCTTGATAACCTCCAGCGTGCGGCTTAACGAGGCTAGGTCATCAGGTCTAGGTGATAAACTAATAATTTTTGCTGCTACATGTTTGATAAAAACTTCACTGTCCAAGCCGAATTCGGCAGCCAAATCTGAAAACAGAAGTTTTCCATTCAAATCTTGGAAAGATTTATTTTCTATTGCATTCAAAATTGTCTTCTTTTCATTTTCTAACATGATGTTAATCCTTTCCTTCTTTGTTTGAAGTATTTGCTCCATCTTATTTGAAATTGCTTCAGCAGTCAATTCTATATCTATAGTTTTCATGTTAAAAGATAGTTCTTCGCTAAACCTAAGTCTTAACTCCTTAGCTAAGAACTCATTCTTGTTAACAATATCTATGATAACCGTTGAAATATCTTGTTCTGATCGAATGTGTTTTTTCTCTAGTATACTCCTTGAGACAGAGACTATCAATTCTTCATATATGGCCTTATAGTTCAACAAATAATTCTCTAAACATACACTTGATAACACTTTGATTCTTTTTTGGGTTTCATCACTCTTCGTCCTTAATAAGTCCTCGGTGTTTCTGTCTCTATCCAATACCGCAAAAATCTCTATCCCTCTTTGAACTAATGTCTTGATTACCTTATCAAATGAATCTATGAGCCGAAGTATCTTACCTTTACCACCCAAACTGATGAGGGTAATCTTCTCTTCTATATCTGGAAATAGTATCCTGAGAATATCCTTATCTGTTTCCCCTTCTACCAACAGCAAAATCTTTCCAGTGGAAAGAGCCGACAAACCTAGATTTCCCAGAATATTCTTTAGTTCATCTTTATCTAGTTGCTTTGTATTAATCAATTGATTCTTAGAATCAGTAGTAGCAAATTGCATTAAGAGCAATTCGTCGGGATCAACGCTTTCAATTATTGTTTGAGAATGGGTTGCCATTATAACTTGAAGCTTTAATCCTAGTTTCTCGCCATCTTCTATTGCGGTTCGTATGTAGTTTAAAAGATTGATCTGCAAACTCGAATGTAAATGAGTTTCAGGGCTATCTAATAGCAATAGTAAATTATTTTGTTTTGCTGGAATTCCTTTCAAATTTTGAATTATGGTATTCATTTGAATCTCTACCACTGGAAATGTCATTGCTATCAGATCTTTCTCACCCGAGCTCAGCGAGTCGAACTCTACTATATCATTACTCTTATTGATAAAGTTGATTTGATAGTGATCACCATTTATTATCACATCCTTGAATCTAATCCCTGGCAAAAGAGTGGATATTGCTTTTTTGAATGGCGTATAAATTTCAGGAATCGAATCCCTCGCGATCTCTCGATTCTTTTTATAAGTTTCAGTTACAATTCTATTAAATTCATTGTCAAAGCTAGTAAGTTTCACTTTTACCTCAAAGAACATTGCGACATCAGGATTTAACCTAGATCGAGTAGGTGGATTGTTGAATATATAGTGCAAGTCAGGCACCGATACATCAAATCCTTTCCAATATGTTGATTTAGACAAAGCATTACTAAAAGTTCGAGGCGCTGTGAAAAATGGTATACTCTTATGAAATGGTCCAGGGAATGGCATCCTATGAGGAGGGATGTATACCGGTTCAGGGATAGTGTCCATTTCTATAAGACAATTTGGAGATCCACTTCCATTTATCGAAGTGAATAAGTTCTCTAATATAGTGGATTTCCCCACTCCATTTGGACCGGCAATGATCAGAACTGAATGAATATCAGAACATTTTGTATTTTTTATCACACCTGTATTCTTGATCTCAAATCCACTAATCGCCAATAGCACATTATTCGAAAGAGTGCATGTAAATGTTTAGAAATAGCTAAAAGGACTAATTGATTATCAATATATATACCAACTTTCATCGACTCAATAAATACGATTTGATTGTTTACTATTTAGACTGCAATCAAATTATGATTTTTAAACTCTCAATATTAGAACATTTCTCATCCATAGGCTCTTATGATCCTTTTCAACTTTGTTAATTTACCTCCAACAATAGATAATTTTATTAGTTTTTATTTTCAAGTCCACAGATTTTATAATAGTAGTGGCATAAAATTATGATTGAATGATATACCTATCTCCACCAAGTGGACGTTGGATGCAGCTGGTGAAACTGGAAGAAATGCGATAAAGTCAGTTTATATGATTATCGTTCCCAATATTGGATCTAAGGGGACTGGATTCCTGCTAAACAATGGATATATACTTACAAATGCACATGTTATAGATAGGAACAATGTAAAGGATATATTTGGTATATCTTCACTCGGTGAACAAATTCAATTTACTGATTCAATAATAGATAACACCGACGATTTGTGTCTATTAAAGCCTTCAAAGGAATTAAGTGGAGGTTTGATTTTAGGTAGTGAGGATAATCCAGAGATTGGTGCAAGTGTTTATACTTGGGGATATCCTTTGGGATATAATGGTCCCTCCCCCCTCTTATCAGTGGGTTATTTGGCCGGATATCAAAGTTATGAGAAAAGTCCTGGAACAACTAAGCGCTTAATAGTTAATGGCGCTTTTAACCCTGGCAACTCTGGGGGACCTTTATTTTTAAGTAATGATGACAAGGTAATAGGCGTAGTAACAAGTAAGCATGCTCCGATTAGTTCTTATCTACTATCAGCCATTCAGGCTCTTGCATTAAATAGAAGTGGAATAGTATTTTCTGCTCAAGACAACAAAGGAAATACGCTAGAATTCGCTGAATCACAATTAGTTGCAGAGATATTAACCTATTTCAGGTCTCTCACCCAGGTTATGATAGGAGAAGCAATATCAAT
>WHSX01000139.1:0-4367 GCA_009379865.1 Candidatus Nitrosocosmicus sp. | reverse complement strand
CAATCGGATCAATTAAGAGTTTCCTCTCTGCAAATAGTTTACCAATGAACTAAAATTATTGATAGTTATGAACCATGACTCTTTTAGTCACACTATTCCGTTTGTCTATATCGAATTAATGAAATAGCCAGAATCATTATTTGAAGTATAGAATTAAATCTTAGACTCTGTAGGGTGCGTTGAAGAACATCCCAATGCTCCACGATCTTACCGTTATCGTCAAGTCGAAATATGTCAATACCTGCCCAATCATACCTGACAAAAGCACTAACACTAACACGATGTTTTGATTTAACCAGATACCTGATCAATTGAGTGTGAGAACACTATCTTTCTGTAACGTGTGATTATATTCCATGTACGACGTAGAATAATATGTTATATACTTTCATCTACATTTGTATTAGAGATTATGATTTCGTTTAAAATCTTGTTACTAATGGGGCTATGTGCTTTGGTTACATCATTTGTTTCACCATCTTATGGTCAGGGATCGACTAATAATACATTATTTGGGAAATCCCAAGACGATGCTGCTAGAGTAGGAATAGGTAATGATCCGGAGAAAACGGAGAAGGAGACAAGAAATGAGGGGATCGTTATGGAGTTTATAGGTAATGTATTCATTGCCAAAAATGCGTCGTCTGCCGTTAACTATTTGGAAGAAGATTATATTCAGCACAACCCAATGGTCCCAACAGGAAGGGAGGCATTTATCAACGCCTTTACGCAAATCTTCGAACAGAATCCCAATTTTGATTATCAAGTCCAAAGAACTTATGCCGATGGCGATTATGTAATAGTTCATTCATTTTCTCCAGATGAAGAGAACGGAAATGCTGTAGTGGATATTTTTAGAGTAAATGAGAACGGGAAGATAGCCGAGCACTGGGATGTCATCCAGCCAATTCCAAACGACCCTGCAAATAACAACACAATGTTTTATTTAGACCAATAGAGTGACTCCCTTCTTTTATTTTATGATTTAATTTGTATTACAGATTAGAGAAGGTTACTAGATTGGTTCTAAACCGCTAGTTTGAAGGAATTAGTTATCGCCATTTATATAACAAGAATCTAGATACCCTGCAAAGATCTGGAGGATTAGGAATGTCCAATAATACGGGGTCAAAGATGTAAACTAGTAGGGATATTCACACGAGTCCCACTCTTGGCTTTAAAATTGAACGATGATCTTACTCTAAAATTTTTGGTTTACTTATTAAATGTAAGAATACCTCGCTGCAATTAACTTCAGAATCCCATTTAATATACCAATATCAGCACGAATCCCTACGGGCCTGATCCTTGGATGTCTTTTCAAGATTTCTGACCAGTTTACCTTGTTCAAAATGTAATTGTCTAGGTTTGAAAATCTAGCCAATCTAAGTAGAAATACGAGAAACATTCGCGTCTAACTTCGCATAGTATAAATTGGTAGTTAAGCGGCTAACCCCCAAATTGTACCGTTAACAATATAAATCCGACCCGAATCGCTTTGTCAATACAATCTTGAAAAAGTTTATCTATCCATTAAACTATAGTAAATGAGTCCTATTTTAGTGGTGAAAATACAGCGGAAACCACCGGACTATTCAAAATAGGAAAATTTTAAGAGTATTAATATTACTTAAGCATTATCACAGAGAATCAAAAAGATTTAAGCCTTATATTTTTGAAGGTTCCCCTAAACAAACAAATATTTCTTATAACGCTAAAATCAAAAAGAAAGAGAAGTAATTTTACAAATCTAGATAGGTTTAGGTAATACCATCATATGACCGATAGCAAAAGATTTTCGATCTTATCCAGATTCGCCTTGTCGGATTAGGGTTAAATATAATTGACTATTATTGATGAATTTCTATTTCATTTCTCATATATGTTTTAAATATTCCTTTGATTTCATCCCTCTTTCCTTCAGGAACCTCATAATAGATTACTATTTGTAAGGAGTTATTTTGCAGACTATGTGATTGAGAGCCATGAGTTTTTCCTTTAAATTCTTTTATTAAATCAGTCAACACCTCATATTGTTTTGTAACCGTGTCTGCCGATCCTTGAAGTATTTCCACAGAGTTATCCATTGGTTGCTTAGAGTTTGGGTTAGGCCATGATTTTTTATAATTGTAATTGTTCTTATTACTGTAACTATTCATGTGATTGTTTTTGTAAAATGTGGGTTTTGATGAGGTATTACTATCAATTGCCGCTGCACCTGCTGGTTTATTACTATTGATTAATCGATTGGGACAAGAATGTTTCTTCTTTGTGATAACCTCTGTATATTCATTATTTATTGTATTCCAGTAAATTTTGGTGTTGCAGCCATATACACAATATTTTGAATTAATATTGGACACATCTAAAGAACTCATATCTATTATCTCACTTTTACTGTATATAACTATACGCCTTAATACACTGCGTAATAGATATTAACATGTCATAATATGTTATTACATGGAAAAATCGATAGTGACAATAAGAAGGAGTATAGATACATAATTTGCAAGTTCATAAAACAGGATATAATTGTGGGTTTGTAAGTGCCTTTGACGAATACAATGAAATAAATAGAAAACTATTTGGAATACCTGAAATTGACGAGTTACTTTCATTTGAAGATAGAAAAAATATTTGTATTGTAAACAATTCTCATTCTAAATTCACTGCTGATTTTCTAGACTCACTTATATTGAACGCATGTATCAATTTCCATCTGACAGTGAATGAAGGTAATAACGTTGACAGTAATACAATAGAAAAGAGAAGGACGATTATAATAGATGCGGGTAATGGTAACAATCTGGGACATCTTTATTTAAAATTGGTAAATAAATCGTTAGGGTTTGGGTTTAATCTTGAGAGAATTTTGGAGGAAATCATAATCATAAGAGCATTCACATTCTATCAAATGCTAGATATTATCATCAATGAAATTCCCGAGTATCTAGTTACCTTGAATAATAATTACAAAATACAGATTATAGTTCTTGATCTGCTGGACACATTACTTACATCCTCACACAAATTTGATACAACGGATAGAGACAGTCACCTAAGTTTTAGTAGAGATTTCAAAGATAATGAAAAATTGGTAATCGAAGCAGTAGATATACTGCTCAATTTGTCAAAGAATCATTTTGCAATAATGACTTATGTAGATGGCAATAATATAATTAGAGATCAGTTGCTGTGTAAATTTAACAATTGTCTTGAGATCGATTCGTCAAACTCCACGGAGAATCTCAGAGCAAATAAGCATCAAAATATGAAGAGAGGCGAAAGATCTCAGTTACTAATTAAAATCAAATCAAAAACATTCCCACCCTCTGCAAAATTCATACCCTTGAAGAGAGCAATATAAATTCATAGACAACATTTAAAAGATAAAGATATAGAATACGAGATTAATTACTTCTAGAAATATAAGAGAAAATAATTCAATAACAGCATGTCCAAAGGTTTATTCAATATATCTATAACTCTTAGAGTTTCCTCCTTTGGTTCTCTGCATTTTCCTTAAATAATCGTCTAAGAAAACATTTAGTTTATTTGATAGTCTCTGAATTTGCTACATACAGCGGCCAAAGTAAACTCCTTCCTAGGTAAATTCGATATCAAACTCTACTGAATTGTTTTCAGCAAATTGAATAGGATCGTCACCATTATTCCATAGGACGATTCCATTCACATTGCTAATCGTTTTAGAGTCACCTGTTTCTAAATCTAGCCCTTCTTGGGTTCCCGAAATAGTTGCTTCATTTAGTGAATTATCTGAATTAGAATCTTGATTATCAACAGGTTCTAGTTCAACTTCTACTGCATCAGACACACCTTCTTCAAAATTTGCAGCCACCAATTTGAGATCATCATCTTCAACAATGTTTAACGTCAAAGTGGCCATGTCTAAATTACAGTCCTCAAAGTATGCAATAATTTGCACACGTTCAGAATCTATTTGGCCAGGGAATAAGTCTATGGTATCCGAGATATCATCACAAGTATCCTGTGAAGCCCTAATGACATCTGAGTCACCGTTATTTCCATTTCCATCCTCATCGTCATTATCGTTCGTTTCGCAACCTATGCCATCATAGTCATTTCCATCAAAACCATGTGGATCGGGTTTATTTACTTTGAAATTATGATATGGGATCTCATTATCTTGCAGGTTTCCATCTTGATCACAATCGAGATCCGGTGGAGGAGATGGGATACAATTATCTGGATAAGAAGGATCACAATCTTGTTGAGCACAATCAGGATCCTCTGAGTCAGTTAAGCCATCACTATCGTCGTCTCTATTGTTATCGCATTATTGGGGCGATTCTACACATCCCTCAAGACCAGAATCATCTTGA
>WHSX01000138.1 GCA_009379865.1 Candidatus Nitrosocosmicus sp. | reverse complement strand
CTTCGGAACCGCAGGTCATGGGATCGAAGCCCACCGGGCCCGTTTGATATCTCTTCCTTTTTTAAGGCCCAAGTTAATAATATATGTAACAATAATGACTATATCTTTCTCCTCTTCTCAAGATTTGGAAATACAGAAGAGTCCTCTTAATTTTTCTCCATATGAAAAATTCATGTATGCTTTAAATTCCAAAGAATCAAAACGTCAATATCCTAAAAGGTTACAGGTATTTCTTGATTTCATAAATATCAGATCTGATTCCATTGAAGAGAATTGCAACTTATTTTATAAAAAGATAGAAGAAAGAGAAGATAGCGTAACATGGCTAGAAAATGAGTTATTCAAGTTCTTTGCCTTACAAAATAATAGAGTTGAAAGAGGAGAGATATCTACTGAAACCATAAAGAATTATTTCAAACCTTTAAAACGATTTTGTGAAATGAATAGGATCAATCTTAACTGGAAAATAATATCCAAAGGCATAAAGAAAGGCATCAGATACTCCAACGATAGACCTCCTACCATGGAGGAGATTAGAAAGTTAATTCAGTTTCCTGATCGCAGAGTCAAACCTATTGTTTTGGTAATGATCTCTTCGGGTATGAGAGTTAGTTCCTGGAATTATTTAAAATTGGGCGACTTTACTCCAATTTATAACAATGATCAATTAGTAGCTGCAAAGTTAAAAGTCTTTAATACCAAAACAAAGAATTATTATTATTCATATGTTACTCCAGAAGCATACGACTCTGTGAAAGAATGGATGACTTTTAGAGAATCATTTGGTGAGAAAATTGACCAGGATTCTTGGATCATTCGCAATCTTTGGCAAATAAAAAGTCAAAGATATGGAAATTATTTGGGCCTTGCAAAACATCCCAAAAAATTAAGTGTAACAGGAATTAGAGTATTAATCAATGACGCATGGAAGATACAAGGTTTAAGAGAAGAGAGAACATTAAAAGAAGGAGAATTCAACTTTAGAAAATATGATTTTAAAAGCGTTCATGGATTCCGTAAATTCTTCGAAACTGAATGTCAAAAAGTAATGAGGGAACTCATAGTTTCAATACTCATGTCACATGATACCGGCATTGTTTTACATTATCTGAGACCAAAAGAAGAAGACGTGCTGGCTGAATATCAAAAGGCCATACCGCTATTAACAGTAAACCAAGAAGAAAATTCATTGAATAAAAAAATTGAAGAATTGGAAGAACAAAATAAAACAAGCTTATACGTCATAAAGGGCAAAATGGAGGAAAAGGACGAAAAAGTCAAAGAATTGGAAACAAAGTATCTAACCATGAACAGCATCTTGCAAAACTTAATAAAATCAATCTCTTCTGTAGACGAATCCGGAAAGCAAACTATAGCAAAACAATTGATAAAAAATGGTACATTTCAATGAACGGGTATTCAAATGATTTATCATTATAGACACTAAATCATAATGGAATGGACAGGATTAATCAGATCTTTTGATTATGACTCTTGGTCCCGTGCCTATACGCGTTGTTTTAAATCCGCACAGTAAAATCACATCCCTGATTGCCGTCTCATTACTAATTCCATGTTTAAATACAAGTTTTTTAGCCATTTCTAATGGCATATAAGATTTTAGACATCCTTTGATTTTTTCTATTTCAGTTTGCTTGAACAGAAAAGACCTTTTATTAGTTACATAGTCTAAACCGGATGACTCGCAAATCTCTTCAATGATACCAATTTGTGAACCCGATAGTCTAACCGGCGTTGAATCGAGGTCACCCGGATAGAGGACATCCTTTATCCAAATTACTGGTTTTTGATTTTCGTCAAGATATTTTAAAATCTTCTGCTTAAGTTCAATCTCGGAATTATATTCTTTATAATATTCACCTTGTCTGATAAAAATTTTTGATTTCATTTCTTTTATTTGACTTAAATAATAGTGAATTTCATTTTGACATTCTTTTAATATATTATATACTGATTCAGGAATCGACTTGCTATCTTCTATTCTTGATTCAGTAAGTCCAAAAGATTCCCAAAAATAGTCTCTGATTTTTTCAAAGAATAATTCTGTGACCTGATATTTTAATTCGGTCATTTCCAAAGTTTCAAGTTTCTTTTGTAAGTTAACTGCAATGTCAATTAGTATCTGAGCTGCATAATTTTTAGGCAAAAGGTCTTTGTATTGGTTATAAAATGACAAAAAAGGAAATCCCCGTTTAACATTATGTTGGTGGGTTAATTCACGTTTGAGGATGAAATTTGTTTTTTCTTCACCTTCAGGGCTTGGAATATTGTGATATCCAAATAATTCATATTCAATACTCCAATACTTATCGACTCTGGCAAGGTTTTCTATCATTTTATTAATCCTCTTATACGAATTAGATTTGTTATTTTTATAATTAGATAGATATTTCAGTAGACCTCTCAAATTTAGAACGTATTGTTTTTTTGAATTGTTGGGCGATAAATTATCGATATAGTTTTTCAAATAGATTTTTGGAAAAATATCATAATCTCTTACTGCCAACCTGCCTTTTTCCAACTTTTTGTATACATTTAGCTCTTTCTCTGACACAAATGAAGGCGACCCAATAAACATCTTCAAATCATTTTTCTGCAACCCCTTAGGTTTTTTATTTAAAGATTTTTTTTGACTATTACACTGAAGGTTCAAAGTATTGATTTCTATTCGAAGGTAATTAGATTTATGATCCGATATCCTGATTGCTTTCACTATTTCATGTTTTTCTTTCTTACAATCATTAATCATTTCAAACGAAAGATCGTAAACCTCATTTTCTATATGAAACAAGAGTCTAAAGAATTTTGCAAGTTTTTCTTTAGACCTTTCAGATATGTGTATCATATACTCTTCCATTTCGTATTTCAAAATATCATCTGATGTGAAAATTAATACAGATGGTATAAATTCTGATTCATAAAATAATTTCTTTTCAATTTTATAAACATAATTCCGCCTAAATTTTGGTTTTTCTTTTCTATTATTTTTGTCACTCGATCCTTCTAATTCCCATCCAATGGCATCTTGAATCTCACTCATAGTAAGAGGATTTGGACTTTTACCTAAACAATAAAGAAATAGATTTTTGATATTATCTGTTTTATACTCTTTAGAATCTTCAGGAAATTCAGTCTTTTTTGGGACTTTTGGATTTTCTTTGTCATTTGAGCACGTTTTTTGATGATTTTTGTCAGTTCCCAATTTTGACATAGCTACTTAATTTTAATAATAGTATGAGCAATACTAAAACACTTCATAATAGGGTGTCTTTGTATATTCCGAACACCCTATATGAGATAATAGATGCCAAAAGAGTTGATATTCCTCGCAGCAAATTCATTCTTCGAATTATTGAAAAATATCTAAAACCAGGAGTCAATCAACATGAGTGAAATCTTTAACATGGGTTTTAAAATAAGCAACTGCCCAATAGACTGCTACGACTGCAAAGCAATCTATATCAATGAGAAACAGGTTTGAAAATAATTTGCGAGTGCAGCTGCCATAAAATAAAAAAATAGAGGATGGTAAAAATGATTTGTTCAAAAATTATTAGCAATGTATACTTAAATAAGCTTTTTGGTTACGATAATAGGTATTTAAGAAAAAACAAAATTTATGGATATTATACTGACTTAAAAACCCAGTTACCAACAATGTATATTGCAAAGCATCTACAAAATAATTGTGGTTTGATAAATTCAATTAAGAAATTATCTCAACCTAATCATAACTCTATAGAGCGTATGGGACGATGCAATAAAAAGAATGGTCTAAAATATGATTCAGAATCAGTTTCCTATTGCTATCGCAAAAAAAATACAAAGGTAATGTTTACTCGTGTTAAAGAAAAAGAAACAGTCAAAAAATGGTGTGAGTTGCAAAACTTTCTTGTTTCAAAATTTCTATTCAAAATACAAGAGAAAGTAAAGTTTTTACTAACAAAATGGATCAAGCAAAACGACAATTTGAAGAGTATAAATAGTCGAGGTTGTAGTCTATGAATTCCCATGCTAAAAGGAAAAATTTTCTGACTGCAAAAGAAAGTTATGACACTCTTTGTGATTTATATGATTACTTATCGATACATTGTGTTAAACTCGATGAAGAAGGCAAGTCGGTATTAAATCATCCTCTAGTAGAGATTAATGATAAAGAGATAGTTTTAGATGTCATGATTTTTAAAGACGATTGGGATTTGTTGATACGATTATACAAATTTCCGATTTGTGGTAGAGTGAAGATTATACAAATGGTAATGGATGCAATACTGTGTCTTAATTTGACTGAAGACATCTACGTCGATTTATCGGATAGGGGGGTTTGTTTAGTTACATGACTATTCAGATCCTACATTTTTGGGATATAGATTATTACTACTTTAAAGATTCTATTAGTGAGAAATGAATGCAACAATGTACTCTAATTCAAATTATGTGGCTCAAATATCTACGAAAAAAGACATCATAAAATACGCAATACTAAACATGGATAACGTAAATGAAGGTAATATGGATAAAAAAGAATATGATTTTTATCTAGATCCCTCCCTAATCGATTTAAACATAGTAAAACGCATAGGTATTGAAAACTTTACCAATTCTATCATAGTCGAAACGTTTAGTCATACAGTTACACGAACGATTCATTTAGGCGAATTTGTAACAAAAACCATCTTAGAGAACACTATTAAAGTATATTTGTCAAGAGTTGTTCTCAATAATGATTTGATAATGGAGGATGTCATTTAACATGTTATCCTCAACTAAAAAAGATACTGTTCCTAGTAGCAATATTAATCCGGAAATATTGATTAAACATCAAAAGTTGGGCTTTAAATTGGTACCACTATCAGAAAATCATGCTCCTGTTGAGCCATGGACTTCAATCTATGACGATCCAAATCATTGGAATGTGGAAGATTTTAAAGATCCAAAGACATATTCTAAATTTAAAAATGTGGCAACTACCCTAGGGAAAACTCATATCAAAGACTCAGAAAATAATCATTTCTATATTCAAACATTAGATATTGATTCAGAATATGCTTTTAGTTTGATAAATACTCCTATCAAGCTACTTACTAATTATAATAAAATAAAATCAAAGTTACAAGAGTTCTTTGTAGACTGTCAAGGCTTGACAATGTTCAATCTTTCAGAATCAACATTACTTGAGATTTTTTGTAAATGTACTTTTGTTACAAAGACCAAGAAATTATATGGTTATCATATTTGGTGGCTTTCGCACAATCTAAATAAAGCATTAAGAAAAAACGACTGTAAAATAGACAAAGACTTTGAAATACTGACCGATAAACAAGGTTTAGCAACGTTACCACCGTCTACTCACAGAGATGATCATGATTTCAGATATTACAATGTAGGAATCATTGATAGATTACTTGTAAGTGACATTTTATATGATCTAGTGGTAGAATTATTTAATGATTGTTTAATAAGAAATATAGATGAAACAAATAACAGACGAGAAAATACAAATAGCAAATTAGAAAGTAAACAATCACAGAATATAGTATTTCATGATCTTCTACCTCAAACAATCCAAACATCGATTGATAAACTTTTGCCTTATTATAAAGAAGGAGATAGACAAAATTTTTCCTTACACTTTAGCGGGTATGCATATCATTATAAACTTTCTAAAGAAACTGCATCAAAAATTATTTTAGGAATATGTGGACAAAGAAATGATAAAGATAGTAAAGAACGACTTTCAACGTTAGATGCTACTTATGAGAAAGCTTCTAAAGGGGAACCTGTCACAGGTGGGCCAACACTGGTAGATTTAATGTCTAAAGTGAAAGACTGTTCTGCATACGAAGCACAAAGAATACTCGACGATATCAAAAATCTATGGTATAAGGAGATACATCGTAATGATAATGATGACGGTAAGAATGCAAAACATGATGATCATCAAGACGACGATGACGGTGATTTGAGCAAAAACACCACTATCTTGTCTGTGTCGCAAGGAAAGATGTTCAATCATGGTAGATACAAAGTCCGAGGAAAAGTAATGCAATGTGGTGGAAGTTTTAAGATGATATCAACTGTAAATAATGTATGCTCAAACCCTGAATGTGACTATGAATTTCAAAAAAGATATCCAAGACCACTGATATCAACGATTGATAGGCAAATCGACAGTACTTGTCCTAAATGTTCAAAATCACTAGTTTCGACAACCTTTGATTATATCAATGCTGTTGAACTGGAATTGCAAGATGTTGAGAATGTTAATGATATAGATAGATTATTAGTCTATCTATTTGAAGAAAATATAGAGTCATTAAAGATTGGAGAAACAGTCGTTATAGAAGGAAACATAGCTGTAATTAATAAAAATGATAATAAAAGAAAGAAACTGATAGCTGCACTTTTTGGAAACTCGATTTCCTATGAACATGATGAGAATATAGAATTAACTCAAAAAGATATTGAAGAGATAAATTGCCTAAAAAAGGAAAAAGAAACGATCAATATAGAGGGTGTAGTAAAAAATGATTGGTTTGAATATCTGGTTTCGAAATTTGCTCCACAGATAGCAAGAAACCATTATCCAAAACAAGGCCTACTGTTGGCAGCAGTAAATAGCGGTCCAGATGAAATATTTAAAAATAGAGACAGAATACACGTGCTTTTAGTTGGTGAACCCGGTTTAGCTAAGACAAAATTGCTTGAATATGTGGTAGAACTAGTCCCCAATTCAAAGTATATGAGCATGTCCAACACCTCTGGAATCTCTTTAACAGCAATGATAGAAAAAGATGAAGGTGGTGGAGGATATAGTGTAAGAGCAGGATCCATAGTACTCGCAAAAAACGCTATATTTGCAGCAAATGAAATAGGAGATCTCAACTTCAAAAATCAACTCTATCTTGGAGATATAATGGAAGAAGGTGTTACACATATTTCTAAATACACCATAGATGCTCAGCTTGTGGCTCCAGTTACAATGATTTCAGCATGTAATCCAACGGGAACATATTGGAAACATCCTGACCATATCGATCCAACGGAAATTCCTCTGCCTCCCAAAGAAATCGACAGATATGATCTAAAGTTCTTTTTGAGAATGCCAAGAGACAAAGAACAGCTAAGGTCGTTTGCATCAGAAATAGTACAATGCGATAAAGAATACCCTCAATCTGTTGATTATACTTTTCTAAAAAAAGTTATTCTTTATGCCAAGCAATTCAAACCTAAGATATCAGAAGAAGCAGTTGAAGAGATTCAAAACTATTGGATAGAGGTTGCTGCTGCTTCTCAAATAGGTTCTGTCAGAATAAAAAAGGTTTTAGAAAGACTATCAAAGTCAATTGCAAAATTACACTTTAGAGATGTTGTATTTTTGGAAGATGCACTTAAAGCAATACAGCTTTACAAATACATAATATCTCAATACGAAACCTTTGACAATTCTAACACCATTCCAGAAAATCCTCAATATATGGCAGCTGATGTGTGTGCGGATATTCTCAAGGAAAATTCCTCTGTTGACAAGAGAGTGGACCACCTAATAGAAATGGCCTGTTCTAAAAGTCCGCAGGTTGAGGCATATTTTTCAGGAGAAAAAAAGATCAAGACAAGTTACAAGGCCCGTTCAGTGAAAGATATTTTACTTCAGAATCCAAACATAAAACAAGTCGGTATAAATCCCATAACACTGCAATGGATTGAGCGGCCTTCACCACAACGACAATCAGAAAAAAGTGGATTGATGTCATCATTACTGTCAACTTCATCATCCTCATCGTCACCTGCATCTTCATCATTCAATGATATTCTAATAACTTCTAAATTAACAAATGAGAATAATGAAAGCAACGAAGGATATAACACTGTAGACAAAACCAAACAGGAAGATATTGAGCAGGGACTTGATAACAAGGGTGATGAAGGTGATGAAGGTGATGAAAGCAACGTATGCAACATGGATGCGATAAGACAAGATAT
>WHSX01000137.1 GCA_009379865.1 Candidatus Nitrosocosmicus sp. | reverse complement strand
CACCTACCATTGCTACAACTTTATTTTCTTTTGTCTGTATAGTACTTACAATTTCTTCTTTTTGATGTGGTAACACCTGGGCTATTACTCTTTCAATTCCGATTCGGGATGCGACAGCCTTTGCTGTTCTTTCATTATCTCCGGTAAGCATTACTGATTCAATTCCTAGGTTTTCTAGGTCACATATCGCTTCTTTGGCACCTTCTTTTATGGTATCAGATATTGCAATTAATCCCGATAAATGATTGTCTATTGAGACTAATACTGCAGTTTTACCATCTTCTTCTAAATCCGAAAGTCTTGTTTCAATGTTTTTAGAAATTGAAATATCATTGTCTAACATTATCTTTCTATTTCCTATCATTATATTACGGTTAGAGTATCTGGCTCTGAGACCATAGCCTGCTACCGCTTCAAATGAATCAGGCGAAACTGTAGAAATTCCTTTTTCGGTTGCTTTTGTGATTATAGCCTTAGCTAATGGATGCTCAGACCCTGATTCTCCTATCGCTGCTAGTTTTAAAAGCTCGTTATCATCCATTTGATCAAGTGTTATTACGTCAGTAACAGATGGTTTTCCTTTCGTTAATGTTCCAGTCTTATCAAATACTACTAAATTGACTTTACTTGCTATTTCTATATGTTCACCGCCTTTATACAAGATACCATTTTCAGCTCCTTTTGCCGCACCCATCATTAATGCAGCTGGGGTAGCCAATCCTAAAGCACAAGGACATGCTATAATCATGACAGAAACAAATGCCAATATGGAATAAGTTAATCCTGCATTCCCTATAAAATACCAACCAAGGAACACTCCAATTGCTATTATTACAATAGATGGAACAAAATACTTTGCTACCTGGTCTACCATTCTTTCCAGTTTAGCTCTCCCTGTTTTGGCCTCTTCTACAAGAGTTATTATTTGAGATAATACGGTATCCTGGCCAATCTTGGTTGCTTTTACTTTTAAGAGGCCATTTTTGTTAATTGTTGCTCCAATTACTTCGTCGCCACTTACTTTGTCAACAGGTATACTTTCTCCTGTTATCGCAGACTCGTCTATCGAAGATGAGCCGTCTATTATCATTCCATCGGTAGGAACTCTTTCGCCTGGGCGTATTATCATTAAGTCGCCTTGTATGATTTCTTCTACTGGAATTTCAAGTTCTCTAAATTGCTTTGAAACCAGCTTCAGTCTAGAACCATCCAAAGCTTTATTGCTTTTATTAGTACCATCTCTATCTCCATTAGGTTGCTCTCCTATACTAGTATCATCTCTACTTGCATTATTTTTCTCTCCTATAGCAGGTCTTAATACATGTGCAGTACTAGGTTTCAGATCCAGTAGCTTTCTTACTGCACCTGAGGCCCTTTCTTTTGTCTTAGTTTCAAGAAGTCTTCCCATTAGGATAAGGGTAATAATGATTGCAGCTGTTTCAAAATATACCACTGTAAATGGAAAGTATCCAGGAAAGATGGTAACTATAGCACTATAAACATACGCAGCCGTTGTTCCAATAGCTATCAATGTATCCATATTTGATGCTTTTGCTTTGATACCATCCCAGAATCCTCTGTAAAAGCGCCATCCAATCCAAAATTGTATTGGAGTAGCCAATGCTAAAAGCAAGTAATTGGTATATTCCATCATTTCGATTGGATAAAGATGTCCCAGTTGTGGAATCATATGTGGTAAGCTAAACAATACGATTGGTATGGTTAATACTATGCTTATTAGAACATGCATTTTTAATTTTTTTAGGGCCTTTTCAGGTTCAAGGAATTCATTTAAACATTGAGATGAACAAAAATAATAGGATATTCCTTCTTTACTATGATGAATGGAGTTTTCCTTTTCTTCAACGAACATTCCGCATTTTGGGTCCTTTGCCATACAATGAGTAATAATTAATAGATATATAACAACGAGGCTTTACAAGTGTAAAATTAGTTCATGTTGGTAAATTCTTTTTGAATGACTGATTCTCAGTTACTTAAGTCTATATACTTTTTAACAGCTCAATTAATTAATTAAATCACAAAAATAGAATTATTGGCATCCTATGAAAAAGCATACTTTAAAGTTGTCGGAATGTATTGCACTACATGCAAACCTATCATAGAAAAACAATTAAAAGATAAAAAGGGAATCAAAAAAATACATATAAACAATATAACAAATACAGTGATTGTTGAGTTTGATCCCTTTACGATAACTAAACACGACATTAAAGAAAGATTAGAAGAATCAGGATACAAATTCGTTAGAGTTGCACAATACTGACTAGATGTAATTTCGCTTTTAGCTAAACTATACATGCAGGTTTAGAGATAATACCACTACTCTATACAAATGTGAAGAATAATATGACAAGACGAGTAAAATGATATAGTTATATGCCACTTAGCCTTGACGAAATTGATGTATCCATTCTAAGATCACTATTAGAGGATGGCAGAAAGTCATTTAGACAGATATCAAGGGAAACTGGAATAACAACTCCAACAGTAAAAGCACGTTATGAAAGGTTGATTAACATAGGATTTATCAAGGGGATCCTACCAATTTTTGACTTTGAAAAGGTAGACTCAAAAGAAAAGAATTTCATTCAATTGCAGAACCTTGATGAAAATGCAAAAAGAAAAAAGAACATTGGTAAAAATCCTCAGAACAAGATTCTAAAAAAAGAGACATATGAAATTCAGAAAAGAATTGCAAGTGGCCTCGCAATAAACATTAATTGTGATTTTTGTGATGGACCTGTCTATGGTAAACCTAAAATTTTAAAATTTGCAGATATTGAGCGATTCTTCTGTTGTATATCATGCAAATCAGGATATACTGAAAAATATCGAGGCAGAATAGAATCGATTAAAAGAAAATATGATGGAAAATCCGAAATTGACGAGTGATTAATTTATTCATTTGTGATTTGCCTCATTATCCATATTTGATGGATATTGATCTCTTGCTGATTGCAAGCATTAGAACATAAGAATATCTTATTTCCGCTAATTTCTGATACATGTTCTGCAGTCATTCCATCCACCTTCATATTACAAATGGGTCTTTTGCCATTTACACTGATTTCATTGCATAAAAGGATATTTAACCAGGCCTTTACAAATGTAAAAACACTGGAAAAGATGATCAGTCAACTTGCATAATATGAATAGTAATGAAATGATTATCGCCTATCATCGTTATGGGTGTTATTTACAAATGTTCTATCTTTATTTCTTCAGCTATGGTTTAAATCATCATATGGGTTGGTTTGTCATTAATCCTTCCAAATGCACTGACGATTTTCCCCTTCAGCCAAATCCATTCACCCCCAACCAAACTATAGCACCTAGAACCTTTTCTTACATCAATAATTCGATAATAGTTATTTCCAACCCTTTTCCATTTATTACATCATTTTTTTTATACGAATATTTAGGCTAATCATTTCTTTTAAGGTCATATTTCTGAAAATACAATTGTAACAACCGAACTATTAGTATTCTTAAAACAATTTTGAATTGGAATTATTTCAGTATTTCGAAATTCTCTATTGAATGATCATGACCATAAACATGTGAGTAGCAGCAATAATTTGAACATATAGTGCACCTCGATATTGGATTGGAATGACAATTCGGCATACAGTATGAAGGTAATTGCTGTGTATTTTTGTCTCTGTAGTTTGACAGAGCTATGTCAGTCCTTCTAGGTATATATTTTAGAATATAATTACCCACCATGACCATATCAATCATGTGATTATCATCATAAATCTATAAAAAGATTTTTCCTATAGATTATTGTCAAAAAGAGTCATTAAGTGAACTATATACATGCATTGTTTATTTTTAGGTTCATCAAATCCTTTCAACTCGTGTCATGTATTAATGAGATTTAGAAAAGATTGGATGTGATGTAGTATATTATTACCCCTAGTTTACTTTTGTCATCGGAGGATGGATAAGCCAAGTTTGCAAATTATTCTTAATATAAGAGGATCAAGCCCTAGCCTTTTCTTAGTGTGAACAGATTACCACCATGTTACGACAATAATTGACCAGTGAACAAGCAGAGAAGGAAAAGGAGGAAGAGTAAAAATCATTTGCAAAGATAAAAGAATTGTTAGTTTATACTACATCTACTCATTTTTTGGAACAAATTTCTCTTAAAACAGTTCCATATTCCAGCTGTGATTTTATTCTCAAATAGGGAATTAATTTGTAATGAATCGAATAGTATTTCTTATCTTGAGTGAGAATTCCTTTAAGTAATAGTGATACTAGTCCTCCGGACACCTTTGAAGTAGGAATGTTTTTTTCTATCGTAACTTTGTCTCTGATTATATGGTATTCACTTGGAGTAAAATAATTTCTGTTAATCTTTAGGATTAGGGGCCATACAATATATTCCCATACTAATCTACGATTTTCAGTGGAAGTTGCATATTTCCCTTTTTTATTGGATTGGACATTGTCTTTGCCCGACGTTTTGCTATCGTCATTTTTTTGATTTAAGAATATGAGTAATGTAGTAGATCTTCCTATTTAATAATATTTATCAAATACTAAGACGTCATCTATTTGGTAATTTTCACCGAACAACCAAACTCGTCTTGATCAATTAACCTAAGATTTTCTCAATCTCTTAATTTCTATTTTATATGGTAAGTTTAATTACAGGAAATACTTCATTTTTACTGAAAAAGAAATCCCATGTCAAAGAATATAAAAAATGTGCCTACTCAGGACTATGAGGATGCTGTAATTACTGTAGCATTATATGTAGAAGGGTTACGCGTTGGCAGCGTCACTGTCCTTTCCCAGGCCTTTCATAAGGATGCTTCAATGTACGGATTTACTGGTGGCAAGTTACTCCATGGGCCGATCAAGAACCTCTACGACTTTGTTGAGAAGAACGGCCCTGCGCCCAACATCAAAACTCGGATAGACGTGTTATCTATTACACCGACCACGGCAGTATTGCGCGTCGACATGGAGAATGACGCGATCGGCGCCGATTATACAGATTTTCACACGCTCATAAAACTTGATGGGACCTGGTACATCATCGCCAAGGTTTATCACATGTACAAAGAGTAAAGATTACTATGCGAATAATGCATTAATTATGGATTTGTCCAATTGTTTTTTGATATTCAATAAGAAGTGGAATCGTCTGATATTTTAAAAGTTTTCAAGTCGTGAAGATTGTTTGGGGTGTGGAAAAATAATCTTCACGAAGATGTCATTTTTTATCAAGTAGTGGATTAACCCTTTGAAACCAAATTAATATTAGCTATGGGAAAATCATTTAGCAATAAATGCTAATTAAATTAATAGCATACAATATAATAACAAGACTATTCGTACATTTGAGGATCCTCTTTACCCGGATTCATATTTTCTTCATAAACAATCACAGCAGTATATTCATCAATATCGTTTTTGCTAAGAGCGGTAAATTTAATATCAATCAGCTGTTTGACCTCTTCTTTCTTAAGAAATTCATTGATATCTTTTTCAATGTCGGATAATTGTTGGTTATTGTAAAATTTTACTCTTGTCGTATTCTATTCGCCTTAAAATAAATATATGATCTTTTACTGATATATAATATTCTATTTAATACCATTAGTTGATAGGCAAAATATCAACAATCCCAGTCATATTGAAAAGTCAAAAGTATTTGAGACGGCAGTAATCTTTCAAGATAAACACCAGGTGATGATGATTTTTACTCTGATGATTCAATATCCTACTGACAACCACCAATTCAAGATAGCAATAGTTTGTTTTGTTTTGTTTGAGTATAGTTGATTGGGAAAAAGGCATGATAAAGAATAAGGTTTAATTTTTTCATAGTATTCATGCTGAAGTAATTTCAATAATAAATTGATAGATCAAAAGTACTTTAATTCAGACCATGTATCGAAGTAGTTACTATATGAGTAGAGTTATAAGATATTAGGTATCCCATGGCATTTAGGGTCAGAAAATCATGACGATATCTACATTGATCACATAAGTAACTTGTAAAAATAAGTCCAACTAATATTATTCTAATAAAGTACGCTACAAATTTCACGCCGTAGTTCCTACACTTCATCACATGGATTACGTATCCTGTCTACAACTATTCGGGATAGAATTTTTTGTTATTTTATTTTCATCCAAATCGTTATTTCCAGAAATTACTGTTTCTTATTTATTGACTCATAATATTGCAATCAGACTTAATTAGCGAAAGGTTTCAAGAATAATCAAAGCATCCATTTTAGATGAGCAAAAAGATGAAAAATCAATAAAAAACCTCATTCCCCCCCACCTGTTTCATTATTGATAGCCTGTTACCAATATTGGGTGAGTGTTACCAGCAGCCTATGATCAGAGAGATACAAGGACATAAGGTGTTTAAGAAGAATATAATATGCTAAAATGATTATCTATACTCATCACCACAATCTCCCACCATGTCGTACAAGTTATTTGACTTTGTACATATGGCATCTATTGTATCATAGTCTGACTTGTCTAAACAGAAGTTGAATACCTGGGCATTGCTATTTCTATGATCGGATATTCCAAGCCGAACACCGATGATGGCTCCTGCCACTGCAGGTTTCTCCAGGATATATCTGGTTGCCACATTAGCAATACTCACATTGTGTTTTTGTGCAATTTCATTCAAGATGGATAAAAGTTCTTGGAATAAACTCCAGCCTCCCCATATATCTATCATCTTCTTGTATTTTCTTAAGCTTAATGTATCTAGGTCAGTAGCAGATGGTTCTTGCATCTTTCTCAGATAACCCTCTGACATCAGCCCTCCACACAGGCTTCCGTAGGCAAGAAGTCTGATATTATGCTCCTTACAAAAAGGTACCATTTTTACTTCAGGTCTACGATCAATGATTGAATATTGAATTTGGTTTGATACAATTTGTAAACCTGAATCCATCATCATGATTTGCATACGTTCGGTATCAAAATTTGTAAGGCCTATATGCTTGATTATGCCTTCATCACGGAGATCTGACAAATATTTGAGAGCATCCATGTAATACGGATTATTATAATCCCACCAGTGGAACTGAAGTAAATCAAGAGAGTCAACACCCATTCTGGAAAGTGATTTTTGTATGTTTTCTTTGACGATTGGATAGTCGATTCTTCCTGGATGCGGTACCCATTTTGTTAATGCCTGAATTTTATCGAGTTCTTCTTTTCCTTTTCTCTCAGATAATCTCCGTCGGAACTCTCCAATAAAATCCTCCGCAGGGCCATAAATATCCGCAAGATCCCAACTCGTGAATCCAGCTTCGTGATATTTCATCATTTCCTCAATTGCCGATTCATGATGGATATATCCATGTCCTCCTGCGACTTGCCACATGCCATTGACTATTCTATGTATTTTTAAATCAGGAGCTAGTGTGTAGTGGTAGCCTTTTTCACTCGTATCGTTATTCATTCTCTATATTTACTTTACATTTCATATCATAAATATAAAGTACAAAAATCCGATATTTTATGATTCAACAATACAGTCCTAGAAAATAGTAAAAAGGCATCAGTAAACTTTCGACCACGTCATCATCCTGTTTGATCCAGTCTCATGCTTTCAATAAATTTTAGTAGGGAATCTATAGCTTCAACGATAGAAAGTAGTTTGCGACTTACCCTTCGTTGCCATAGTCCTTGCTATAACATTATTTATGACATGAATGTAGCCTTATTTCTATTCTCTAGGTTATTCATATATATTCAAAAAAGTAAATAAACATATCACTAGATTGTGACAATATGAATAAAATAATTATTTATAATAGGATTTATATAAATAACACAAATTTATCTAATAATAACATGAAGCCAGACGGATACTTATTTGATTCTAGTATTGAACATTTCAGCATTTCAATCTAATTTGATTTCATAATCGTTCCTCACATTGGAAGATTAGACTGACCAGAGTAGTCACATATATGCGGTTGGAAGGGCTCTTCATTTAACAGGTTTTATCTCCTTGTTATGATAATCAACAAATAAGT
>WHSX01000136.1 GCA_009379865.1 Candidatus Nitrosocosmicus sp. | reverse complement strand
AATTCGCTACGTACATGTCCTCATTGCTTGGGTTGTACTCCATATCCACAATTGACACACCGGTCTCTACAGTATCCACAACCGTGTTGGTAGAGCTATCAATAACATCTACATGGGCGTCAGGATTAAGGCCAGTCGATACGTACATGTCCTGATTGCTTGGGTTGTACTCCAAATCTCCTGCATGACGATCCACATCCACTCTAGCCACCACCGAGTTGGTTTCGCTATCAATAACATCTACACGGGCGTCAGGATTAAGGCCAGCCGATACGTACATGTCCTGATTGCTTGGGTTGTACTCCAAATTATGTGATTGACTAGTCCCTTGTATAGGGGTAGCCACTGTTTGAGCCGATGCTTTTTCTATGGTTATGAAAACATCAGACGATGCTATAATAACCGAAAAAATCAATATTGTGAAAAATGTCCCATTATACTTCATTCAACCTCATTATTATAACATTACAATATAATCATGAAGATACCCTATTGTAGATTTTTTGCAAGGTATAATATACTATGAAAAATCCCATCTCCTCCTGATTTTTAGCAAATCCATGAGGATAAGATTCCCTGTTTTTATGATAAGGGTTCGAGTCCCAAACTTCGTCTACTCAATTTTTCGGTGTATTGACCTCGGTAAGTCTCGCAATAATAGGTTCGGGATTATCTTTGTTAAATGTAGGTCAAATAAACATAAACACTGCTTTTACACCCATCAAATTCATAGGGATATCTTTTGGAGTAAATACATTATTTAGATTTATATGCTCTGCTATAGGACCAGCCCTTGCAGGAATGTTAATGCAAATAAATCAAACACCATTAAAAGTAGATGTTGCCACCAATATGACTAATTTTCCCTCATCTAATTCATTTATGCAAATATTTCTTTGTATGACGCTGTTGTGTATTATTTCCGTGGTACTATCTATTATGCTAAAAAAAAGTTGAATCTAAAGAAAGAGCTTAGCAGAGAGGATTGTCATAAGAGATGAACAATTCAAGACGGAAAAATCAAGATTCAATGTTTCAAATGTATAGGAAAGTAGCTAAATTATCATATGGAAATCAATGTAAACCCGTGAATGCAAGAGACGAGTTCAAATCCCAACCCCTTCCATGATTAAAAAGCTTATTTGATGACTCCGCGATTATACGGTATGGATTCGAGTCCCAAACTTCGTCTGGTTCATTTTTGTATTTTTTAACAATGAAGTTCACCGGGTTCATTCCATAAAATGATACTTATTTTAGATAATATGTAAGAATTGATTAATCAACTACTGTAAATTGTAATAGAATAATAAAAAAATAAAAATACTTTCCACACTCTATCTATCTTTTTGTTTTTGTATTTATGAATATGACCGAAGTAATGGCAGCTATTGCAGAAATAATTGCAGCACCTGTGAAAGATAGATGGAATCCATTATTTATGGCCTCTAAAGTATTTATTCCAATTTTTACCAAAGATTCTGAATGGGCTGTAGATACTGCAACCATAATTGCAAGTCCTAATGCTGAACCGACCTGGTAAGTAGTATTGACAAGCCCCGATGCGATACCTATATGCTCATTTCTTGCATTTGATACGGCTGAAGTCAATACGGGTATGTAAGAGAAAGCCATTCCCAATGCAGAGATAATAGAGGCCGGCAATACATAGACCATAAATATGAAGTTGTTGCTATGGTATTCGCCTGTATTATCAGGAGTAAAACTAAACAAAATCATACCTATAGTCAACAATGCAAGTCCTATTATAAGATTTTCTTTAATTCCTAGCTTACCTATCAATTTTGGCATCATCCATATCATCATTATCATAATGAGTCCAGTCATTGGCAACAATGCAAGCCCGCTTTCAAGGGGCCCATAGTGAAGTATTTGTTGCAAGTAGAGGTTAAGGAAAAACCACATTGAGACCCAGGAAGCTCCCAACAAAGCCATGACAATATTTGAAGATGGGAGATTTGTTGTTTTGAATATCCCAAGAGGTATCAACGGTTCTTTGCTTCTTTTTTCAATTGTAATGAAGGCGCCCAGCAATACAATGGAGGCTGCTAACATAGATATTGTTTGTATGGATAACCATCCCCCGTCACTTTCATTGGCTGTAACAATTGAATAAATCATTAGAGCCAAGGAGGCAGTAATTGTTAAAGCACCTAAATAGTCAATGCGTCCTTTCTTTTTTGTTCCCTGAGGTATTAATTTTGGAATTAAAGCTAGAACCAATATTCCAATGGGAACATTTATCAAAAATATCCATGGCCAGTCAAACCATGCAGTAATTATACCTCCTAAAAAGACTCCGGCAGTACCACCAGCCGGTGCAGCTGCACCCCAAATACCCATAGCTTTATTCATTTCCGATTTGTTATTTGCAAATAGGTTCATTACTATCGAAAGAGCTGAAGGGGCAATCAAAGCAGCGCCTAAACCTTGTAGTATCCTTGCAGTGATAAGAACATCATTTGACGTTGCAACTCCTGCTAAAACTGAAGCTCCTGTCAATATTAGAAATCCTATAGTAAAGACTTTTCTTTGGCCTATAGTATCTGATAGTTTTCCTCCCAGAAGTAATAAAGTACCAAAAGTAATTACATATGCATTAAAAATCCATTGTAGGTCAGTTTGCGTTATGCTAAAATGTTGTTGAATAGTTGGTAATGCTACTCCAATGATTGAAGTATCTAATATTATCAAGAATTGAGCTAGAGATAAAATCGTTAATGCTTTCCATCTGTTTGGGTTTGCTGCTGATGTCGATGACGATGACGAACCTGGAGAGGAAGATGCAAATGTCATCATGCTATCCTCCCTTGTAAATTTTGTAATGATGAATTAATCGAATTCTTACGGTCCATTATTTTGTTTTTTTCTTTTGTAGTCATATCCATTTTCCTTAGCAAGAATACATAGATAAGATAGTGACTTTACATTTGTAAAGAATACTAAATGCACTTCTAGTTTACATTTGTAAAGCTCAGTGCTTATGTATCTGTTTATAATAGATACTAGTAATGAATAAAATAAACCAAGATAATTGTTGTCAAGAAAATGAAGGCAGAAGAATGGAGAAAAAAGAAAACAGTTCGTGTTGTTGCTGCTGTTGCTAGTAACAGAAGGTATAACAAAAAATAGCTCAAATTTTTTATTAACTTTGATGATTTTTATATTGTCATTTATTGCATAAATAAACTGATCCTGACAATTATTTGATGATAACCTTATGCAAATGTCAAAAGGGAACATAGACTATTGGGTAAAAATACCACCTAATGGATTAAAAGTGAAGGACAATCATCCAGTTTTGATATTTTTCTAGTAACGTTTACCAAGGCATTTTTTACATTTGTAAAGCCTCATAGTTAAATATATTATTACTTATTGTACCACATGGCAAAAGACCCAGTTTGTAATATGAATGTGGATGAAAAAACTGCAAAACATGTATCAGACATAAACGGAAACAAGGTATACCTTTGCTCTGCTAATTGTAAACAACAGTTCGAGCAAAATCTTTCAAAATATGGATATTGATACAAACCATATATATTCGACGTTACTCATCCAGCTCAGATTTTCCCTCATATTTTTTTTTAATTGATTCTATTCTGCCACGGTATTTTTGGCTATAACCCGATTTGCAAGAGGTACAGCAAAAGAACCTTTCGATATTTGCAAACTTTAGAACTTTAGGTTTTCCAAAAACTGGTCCTTCACAAAAATCACATACAATATTTATCGCCAGACCACTTGTAATTCTTTTTTGAATATCGTCTATCTCTTTTTTTAAATTACTATTCTGAGTGCTTTTGTGGATATTTCTTCTCTTTTTAGCATTTTCTTTCAGGTCATCTAATTGGATGGGATTCTTTTCTCCATTACCAGATTTTACTTTGTCAAAGTCAAAGACTGGTAAAACTCCCTTGATAAATCCAACATTTACTAGTCTTTCATACCTGGCTTTCACTGTGGGAGTTGTTATTCCTGTGTCTCTTGATATTTGTCTAAAGGATTTTCTACCGTCTTCTAATATTGATTTTAGAATAGATACGTCGATTTCATCAAGACTAAGAGGCATACAATTACCAATTCATATAATTAATTAAGATATATTACTCTTTACATTTGTAAAGGTTGGTAGTTATATTTCTCATATTTATCTATAATTTCTATGAGCATTAGTAAAACAACATTAAGTCCAAAAGACGTTGATATTTCTATCTCTGAAATAAGCGATGGTATTTACAGGATTTGCGGTTTGGTCGATATGTATGGCATCACTTTTAACCAGTTTCTAATTAATGATGAGAGTCCTACCTTGATACATACTGGGCCGATGGGTATGTATCCCAAAATTGAGGAAAAAGTAAAGGAAGTGATTCCTTTGGATAAGCTTGAATATGTTGCCTTCCTTCACTTTGAAAGCGACGAATGGGGCGGAATGGAATTCCTAAAGAGTCCAAAAGCAAGATTGGTTTGTAGTGATCTGAGCTCCAAACTGAATCTCACGGGTTGGTATAATATGCCTGTAGACCATATTTCCTTTTGGGATAACGAAGTCCTTAAAATAGGAAAAAAATTAATAAGGTTTATTATGACTCCCCACGTTCACCACTGGGATAGTATGATGATTTTTGAGGAAAACACAAAATCCCTCTTTACTTCCGATTTGTTCATGCAGCCAGGATTTAACAAACCGGTCTTGTCAGACGACCTTTCAGAAGCAATGATTGGACTATACAGAGCGGTAGGTATATTCGCAAGCGAGAACCCGGTTCGAGAAAGAACCAGAAGACTTGCTGGGCTTCATCCAAAGATGGTGTTTCCAATGCACGGATCATGTATTGATAGCTCTATGTTCGGAAAATACACTGACGCAATTCTGAAAAACGATTTTGCGTACACCAACATGCTTCTTGGCCGCAAAATGGAATATGATGTCACATGACAAGGCACCAAACGACTAAAACTCCAATCATTACCGAGGGACTCTAACGAATTTGTAACCTGAATTTTCTAAACTTTCTTTTATTTCTTTAATATTTGTTAAAGTGGGATCAAATTCAATAACCACACTATCTGTCATATAGTTTATATCAATTTTTTTAATTCCATTATTGTTTTTTAGTTGTTTTTCTACAATGGGTTTGCAGGTTGTACAATACATTCCGACAACTTTAAGATGAGCCTTTTCATAAGATGGCAATATCCATTATCTCACCCTCTTAGTTTAATATTTTAATTTCAAAATAGAGAAAAGAATATCTAGAATCTATAGACTTGAAGTACATCTCTCTCTACTAACTTGACATATTACTACATTCTTTGGATCTATTAATTTTGATTCTTAGTATTTTACATTTGTAAAGCCCAGTTGTTATATATGTTCTAACTGCTATTAATGATATGGCAAAAGACCCAATATGCGGTATGTTTGTAGAAGAAGCGGAAAGCTCAATTCATCATACAAAAGATGGAATTACTTATTATTTTTGCTCATCTCAATGTCTAAATGAATTTCTCGAGCCTGAGAAGGCTTTAAAAAAGTTAAAGAAACATGTTGCAATAAGCATAGCGCTAACTATACCCATAGTTTTACTCAGTCTACCTCATATGATTCCACAACTGGGCCATCTACTACCTATGGAAATGATGGAATATACTAATTACATACTTTTAGCTTTAGCGACTCCAATACAATTTTGGATTGGATGGCGTTTTTACAGAGGATTTTGGGATGGTATCAAAGCTAAAGCATCTAACATGGATACCTTAATTGCTATCGGAACAACAGCTGCCTATGTCTATAGTGCTATAGTTACCATTATTCCAGGATACTTTCCATTTACTGCGGTATACTTTGAAACGGCTGCAATAATAATTACACTCATTTTGATAGGAAGGCTCCTTGAAACAAAGACAAAAGAAAAGGCATCCGATGCTGTTAGAAAGTTATTAGACCTAAAACCGCGAACTGCACGGGTATTAAGACCTGAAATAAGGGAAAATAATAATGAAAATCGAACTGGCATGGATATTCAATCTAGTAATACTTCCTCAGATATTTCTAGACTAAAATTAGTTTCAAAGGAATTTAAAGAGGTAGAAATTCCTGTCGAAGAGGTTTTGGAAGGAGATTTAATGATTATACGACCCGGTGAAAGAGTTCCTACTGATGGAATAATAATGGATGGTTCGTCTTCGATAGACGAATCTGCGATAACAGGTGAAAGTATACCTGTAGACAAAGTAAAGGGAGATGAATTAATAGGAGCTACTATTAACAAAAACGGTTTACTAAAAGTAAGAGCAACTAAAATTGGCCAGGATACTGTCTTATCTCAGATAATAACTCTGGTGGAAGAGGCTAAAACAGGTAAAGCAAAGCTGGAAAAAATGGTTGACCAGGTTGCCAAGTATTTTGTTCCTGCCATAATAATAATAGCAATTGGAGTGTTTCTTGGATGGTACTTCATAGGTAATGCAGGATTAACCTACTCTATACTGGCATTTGTTTCGGTCATGATAATTGCATGTCCTTGTGCTTTGGGATTAGCCACACCTGCAGCTTTGATGATGGGTGCTGGAAAAGGTGCTGAAAACGGTATTTTGTATAAAGGCGGCGAACATATAGAGATAGCAAGCAAAGTAGACACGGTAGTATTTGACAAAACTGGAACATTAACAGAAGGAAAACCCTCTGTTACGGATATCATAGCACTTGATCAAACAGATAATCGCGAACTTTTAAGACTAGCTGCTATAGCAGAATTCGGATCTGAACATCCATTGGCTCAAGCTATCATAACTAAAGCAAAAAAAGAAGGAGTCGAAGTGATAGTCTCTCCTGATTCATTTGAAGCCGTAGCAGGACATGGACTTCAGGCGGTATATTCAAACCAAAGCATAATGATTGGAAATAGAAAAATGATGTTTGACAATAGGCTATCTATTGATGTGAATATAGAAACGAGACTTTCGCAATTAGAACAAGAAGGTAAAACTGCCGTCTTAGTTTCAATAAATAATCGACTATCTGGAATAATTGCAATAGCTGATACCATCAAAGAGGGAGCAAAAGAAGTGATAGAGATATTAAAAGATCAAAGAATCGAACCAATAATGCTTACTGGAGATAATGAAAGAACTGCAAAGGCAGTTGCCTCCAAAATTGGAATTGATAGAGTAATAGCAGAGGTATTACCGCATCAAAAGGAAGAGATTGTTGCTAATTTAAAGACAAATGAAAATAAGGTTGTTGCAATGGTCGGAGACGGAATTAATGATGCACCCGCATTAGCTAGGGCCGATTTAGGAATAGCAATAGGATCAGGAACAGATGTTGCCAAAGAAACTGGTGGCATTATTTTGATTAAGAATGACATCCGAGATGTTATAACTGCACTGGAATTAGGAAAGAAAACAGTTTCGAAAATTAAACAAAACTTGTTCTGGGCTTTTGCATATAATACTGGACTAATACCGGTAGCAGCAGGTGCACTGGTACCTATTTTTGGGCTTTCAGTATTTGGATGGCTTCCAATTCTTGCGGGTATAGCGATGGCGATGAGCTCTGTTACCGTTGTCACAAACTCTTTGTTATTGGGAAGATATAAACCAAAACTCTTAAAAAAACAAAACTAATTTATTTTTTAAATACATTCTACAACTATTTAAAAAGTAACCTAATAACCGGATTTACGAATGAGAATTCATTACTTTATCATCATTGTTCATTATTTATATATATCAAAAATACCTTTGCGGAATAAATTTATGTGTTAGACTATTATATGAATAAATGGATAAGTTTTATTCGCAGTCAAATAATAAAATATCGGTTATCCCTCTTTTAGTTATATTATTTGTCACAGTAGTTGGAATATCCTCTTCCACAAGTTATACACACGAAAAATCTTTTTCGCTAATGGTATTTGCACAAGAATTTCCAAACTTGGTTACAAATTCTTCTAATATTCCTATAGAAAAAGAGTCAAAAACTGTGATGGCGTCAGGACATTTTGCCAATAATCAGATGGAAGATG
>WHSX01000135.1 GCA_009379865.1 Candidatus Nitrosocosmicus sp. | reverse complement strand
GTTAATTAATTAACTAAATTTCTGATGTTTTATCATTATTGTCAAGCTTATCTCCTATGATTATCGGCTTTGATAAACAAGCTGTTCTTTCCTATGAAATAATTGGGTCAACTCTTTGAACAGTTAGTGCATGATTATCTGTCAGTGTATCTGAGATAATTTCTGTATCTTTAAGTAATATTTCAGAGGCATTAATATCAATTTTTTGATTTGTATTATTCTCTGAAGTCTTATTCTTGATCATTGACAATGGATCAACAATTTCATCGGGATTAATATGGAAGACAGCCGTGAAATTACTCATTTTATTCTTATCTTTTGATAGAATTGAAAAGTCTGCTTTCAAATATACCACTTCTTTGTTTAAATCGTCCAAAGTATTTACTGTGTGAAGTACATCCACGTTAATTAGATTACCAATTTCAGATTCGTTTAGAACAATATTTGCATTCTGATTATTTAGAAAGTTATTTACCAATAATCCATTGTCAACACTGATTTCTAGTTTTATAATACCCTCAGTGAATTTTTTAGAAAAAGCAGGGATAGAATTAGTAGAGTTTTTATCTTGGATTGAAAGTATTTTTGCGCAATTAAGGTTAGCAATATTTTCTGAAGGAATATTTAGAATGTTGAAATTATTCTTGAGTTGCTGATCTATTGCAATAGCTTTCCAAATTACGGTTATTGGATAGCTTTTCTTGTTGAATATCGTAATATCCGAATCATATTTTCCGGGTCTCAATGGACCACTATCGTCACTTATTGTGCCGCAGTTAAATCTTGCATAATAGTTTACTGTTTTGTAGCTTCCTAGATCGCTACTTGGCTGACTTGGCTGACTTGGCTGACTTGGCTGACTTGGCTGACTTGAGGCCAATTTCATAGTTAACGTTCCATTCGATCCTAAAACCATAGATTGAAGAATAAAAACGACTAATGTTACAGTAAATATCATTCGGAGCATGATATAGACGAGATCATTTCGTCGATATAATTTTTTTTATTATCTTATCAATAATAATTATATAGTCAAAATTCCTACTTTATCCTATGAAGTTTCTACTGTCGATAATTTTGATTTTTAGTTTGATATCTAGTCCTTTGTTAACTTTTTTTGTTTTTTCTAAGAGCGTATATGGTGATGGACTTTTCATGGAGCAATTATCTGCTTCATTAGGAGATCGTAAGGCTGATCTTTTAATAAAAATGACTCCACCAATAGTTACCACCGATACGATTAGTGAATTGGGCGAAAAACCTACAGTTCAATTCAGATTAACTGACTCAAATACTAATCAAACATTAAAAGCGGTAACTTACTTTATCACGATAGAAAAAGATGACAAGCAAATATTGGCAGACTGGTTTTTCAATCCTGATGGAAACTTGATAATACAAATGCAGCCTAGAAATCAGAGTCACGTAAGCGTAGCGGGTGACCTTGATCCAATATTGAATGCATATACTAGTAGACCAGAATCTCCGGTTGTGGCATCCGGGCCCATATTCCTGGAAGGAGGTCTGTACCATTTCATTATCCGAATTGTTACCGTTGATTATTCACGTACAATAATTCCTGATGATCAACAACCCGTATTTGATGGATGGTTGAGCATCGGAGCATCCAAAGATAAAACGTTGAATGTTGATGGAAAAGAACTACCGGTAAAGGTTCTTTCCTATTATGATGAAATAGGCAATATAACATATGATAAAGCACCAAATTCAATCAACTTTACTATGCCGTTTAACTATGATCCAAAGAGGATTAGCGACCCTAAAAATACTGTATTCATCCATCAGGAAGTCCATGTTCCAAAACCAACCGAGCTTTCTGCTGCAGGTGGGTATAAGGGATATGCAAACGGAGAAGACGTAACTAATGTACTTATGGTTGATGGGAATAACAAAACAACAGATGTTGTTCATTATATGATGACCAAACCTATTGTGCAGCAAATAACTGATGACTACTTGAAAAATAAAAGCAATGCTGCTAACGGTATGATGACCTTTTCACTTGTTCCATCTAAAAATGGATCGATGGCTATGGGTGGCAGTGCTATGAATGATACAATGATGATGATGCCTCATGGAGCAAAATAAAAGACAAACAACCGATTTAACATCTGGTTTTATGCACAATAAAATCAAATTTTACACCAACCATTGGAAATGTGGATTCAAGATAATTATTCGGTCCAGCACAATAACAATTTATATTATGAATTTAATTAAGAAATAAATTTGGGCAATCATTCCTCTTTTCTTTCTTTTTTACTTGCGTTATTTCCACTTACCTTAATTTTTACTTTTTTGATATTGTTTTTCTCTCCTGATCTTGAGTTAGTTGCACCGTCTGCAAATCAGGAACTTACTTTTGGGAATCATGGAGGATTGGCAGAAGCTATGACGTACAAGAATTTACTCTTGTCAGTTAATGCTCAAACAACTGGAGGAGGAACTGATGAGGGATTACCATCGATCAACAATTCTAATACTTTTTATACAAAAGGATTATTATCCACCGTACTATTCCCTGATTATAATGAGATAAACCAAAATTTATCCAGACCTCTTCCATCTCCTCCATCTCTCAATCAAACTTCTGAATCTATTGTATTCTATAGTTTTCAAAAACTGGTTTCTGGAACTTGGTCTTTGAATGTATCAAGAGGTCTAGTTACAGATTTTCATACCAATTTTAAATTGCTTACCGTAAATGGTATCGATAAACATTTCATAGAAATACTCAATTTTCAAAATAGCAACGACTCTTCTATTACTTTTAATCAATTTTCAAATACTCCGATAAACGGGTTGGCTGACATAAAAATTGACGATGAGCTATTCCAAAGTAAGTTTCCTTTGACAATTCAAATATTTAATATTAATACCATTGTCCTGACTATCAAAGATGAAACAGTAAGCAATATTTTCTATAACAATAATTTGTTGGGCATTACTGATTCCTTTAAAAATTTCAAAGGTGATGAACTTTTGATTTTTGAGGAAGATGAAAAATAACAACAGTTTCATAATTATTACATGGTCGTAGTCATTGTAGTCAATTATTTAATATAGCAGAAAGTACGTATAATACAATATGGTCGAAAAAAGAAATAGTGAAAGAATAAATGACGAGGATGTTGTAAGTGCTCTTTCTAGCGAAAGCCCTGAAATTTCTGATAACGATTTAGAATCAAAACCTATCCCTACTATTATTGATGATTTAGATATACAAGATATTCCAGGTATTGGACCAACTACCGCAAAAAAATTACGTGATGCCGGTGTACTAACTGTGATGGACCTTGCAGTTACAAGTTCAGAAGAGCTTTCTGTGGAGATCAACTCTTCAAAAGAAAGTGCGGCAGCGTTCATTATTGCTGCCCAACAACTTTTACGAGATTCTAATCTTTTAGACAAGGAATTTGTTACTGCAGATGTTGCATTAGAAAAAAGAAAATCATTGTTGCGATGTACAACTGGTTCAAATGCTTTGGATAAACTTCTTTTGGGGGGTATAGAGACCCAAGCTGTTACTGAATTTTATGGTGAATTTGGTTCTGGTAAGTCTCAAATTTGTCACACTCTGTGTGTGACGGCTAGTCAGCCAGTTGAAAATGGTGGATTTGGAAGTGGTTCAATATATATTGATACAGAAGGGACCTTCCGACCCGAAAGAGTGGATCAAATAGCAGTGTCTAGAGGACTTGATCCAACTAGCGTTTTAAAAAGTATCGCAGTTTGTAAAGTTTACAATAGCTCTCATCTTGAATTGATCGTAAAAGATCTTGGAAAATATATTAATGATTTTAAAGCCAGACTTGTTATCATAGACAGTATTATATCTTTGCACAGGGCAGAATTTGCAGGAAGAGGCACGCTAGCCGACAGACAACAGCGACTCAATTCTATGTTGCACAAAATCATTAGACTTACTGAGATTTATAATATTTCTGTGGTTATAACCAATCAGGTTCAATCTTCACCAGATACCTTTTTTGGAGATCCTACAAAAGCTGCAGGCGGAAATGTATTAGGTCATGCCTCAACCTATAGGATTTATCTCAGAAAGTCAGGTGAAAATCGAACTGCAAAGATGATCGATTCTCCATATCATCCATATTCTGACACTAAATTTACTGTAACTGAGAAGGGTGCAGATGATATGGAAGAAGAAACGAGTTCAAAGAGAGGGAAATTAAAGGAATAAATCTAATCTAATCTTTATCCTTATCTTTATTGTTATTATTATTATTTGAAGACATGGTAGTATCACTCTTTTTGTCTTTTTCTTTGCTATTCTGACCTTCTTTTGCGGTATTATGAACTAAAATAATAATAGGTATTGATATCCGATCAGCCACAATACTAACACCATTCTTTTTATGATACTGATCAAAAAATCCTTTATAATAGAAATAGTGGTCATTTAACATACTAATTAGAATAATAGCATTTTGACATAATGCCAACAAGGTTTTCCTCTGCTCAATCAATTCCGAATTTTTATTTTTTATTTCATCAAGAAGATGGCTTTGGTGTTTGATTGCGGCTTTGATTCCACCATATTTTTTTAACTCGTCTATGAAAGTTTGATAGCCTGTGCCGTTATCGAGAGTATTTTTAGAATTTGTGCTTGATTCATTTTTATTATTCCAATTATTATCTGTTTTTGCTGCTTCTAGCAGATAATTTTGAAATAACTGATTTATATCTGTAATCTCTTGTTCAGTAATACCTTTCTGGTAGAGAGAAAGAAGTAAAGGTCCTATGATTGGCTGCATCGAGAGTTTTAGTCTGCTCATGTTTAATTGCTCATTTAACTTTACTAATTCATTTCTTTTTTCCTTGACTCTGTCTTCAAATTTAAGTTTGTCATAATAGTTTTCTTCAACATCTTTTATAAAATAAGCAACAGGGTTTTCAATCATATCAAAATCCTTTAAAGGATCTCCTCTATTTCTTGTAATTTCCGAAACTGTTAACCATAGTTGTTGAAGTTCGTCAATCCCAAATTTCATTACCTCTAATTTTTGATAAGTGTCCCAATTTTTTTTATGGATACTTAAGAACGATTCAAAAGCTTTGATATTTTTCTCTAGTTTTATTAATTGATTTTCACACGATTGTATCTGAGACTCTTTCTGAATTATATCCCATTTTAGATTTGTACCTTTGTTGAATTCTTCTACTATGCCTGTCATATCGTAATCGTTCACCTCATAATCGTATAGTAATTTGGTAAAAGGTCGAGGATCCTTTTTTAGATCAATACCACATTCTTTCATTAACATGTTACTAAGTTTCATAAATGTATTATGATATACGATTATAGATTGCGCTTCTTGTTCTAATCTCTCAATTTCCTCTATCAGATCTCCTTTTTGTAATTCATATCGATTGATTTCTTCTCTTATCATTTTTTCCTTTTCGGACAGATCTCCAAGTTCCATCTTCTTTTGTTCAATAAAATCTGAAATGACAGAAACAAATGTCAAAGCTCTTTTTTCACTATTTTGATTTTCATTTGATAATGATTTCATATTTTTTTTACTACTTTCATACAAGTATCCGTAATTATCAGATGAGAAATTGAGGAGATCAGTTATCCATGCAGTAACAACAGTAGGGGTCATGCCCTTCTCTTTACATTTTTTATATATTTCATTAACAAAGAAAGCCAAACTATCTAGATCAGAATCTATATCATCTTTTTCAATTGCTATTCCTAATCCTTTCAATAGTTGTAAAAATCTAAACCCTTTAATGCACTGCTTGATAGTCATTCCTGACTTCCTTATATTTACAGCAAATCGCCTTAATTCTTCAATATCTGGAGCTTCAATTCTTCTCTTCCAGTCGTTTACTTTATTAGACACCGATCCAGGTGCAACCCCTGTTTCTACTGCTATATCGTCTCTGGAGTGTCCAAGTATGTAATTCTGTATGATTGATTCTTCAACCTGACTGCTAATCAATCGCTTTTATTCGAGGTCGTGAGATTTATACTTTCGTCATTTCCGTCAAAAATTCATATATTATCTCTTTGAGGGGGAAATTCTGATAGCGCAATTATGAATCATGCTATAGATATCGGACAATTTATCTGCCTACCTTCCTTTCTCACTTACAGGGGAAGCCTCCTGTCTGAGGATGAAATAATTGTAGACAGCAAGATTCATCCTTTCGTGATCCAAGAATGCTTATGAATTCACGATAAAAACCATCATTTTTGATGCATTTTTACCCTATCGATCGTTAAGGTAAAATGCGTTGTAAAGGAAATGAAACATAGGGTTTTTAAAAATTGGCTATTCATTAATCATTATTGCCCGTATATCATCCATTCTTAAACTTCACTAGCAGTATAAGGCTTCCCGAATATGGATATGTTGGAATTACGGATATCGAGAAAAATATGATCAATACACGATATTTTCAACGCCTCCGAAGAATAAAACAAAGTTCCAGTCTCTTTATGGCTTTTCCAGGGGCGTCTCATTCAAGATTTGAACACTCTTTGGGTGCCATGCATATTGCTGGTGAGGCTACCACACATATTATCTTAAATTCCAATAACAAGATCAATTCTACATCCATAATTGACTTGATGGATTCAATTAACTGTAAAGCCGAAATCAAAAAACAAATTCAACTAACAAGACTGGCAGCCCTATTGCATGACATAGGACATGCACCATTTTCTCATACGTTTGAAGAATTTCTAAAACTAGTCAACCCATCTTTAGATTGGAAACACGAATACTTGAGTTTGGAGATAATATATAAGAAATTCACTAATTTAGTTAAAGAATCCTCTGAAAACAAAATCGAGTCTCATGAAATAATGGCATTATTATGCGATCTATCCCCTAATTTTAGAATTATCGAAAGTACAAAAAGGATTCTAGAAGGAATAGGTGTCAGTGAAGAGATTATTGCTAGGATGGATACTTTTTTAGATTCAAATTGGTATTTGAATTATCTTATAAAAGAAGATCCATACAATGTTGACCGATTTAATTACCTGATATTGGATTCTAATAGAACCGGGGCAAAAGAGTATGGTTTTGTAGATGTAGGGAGAATTGTTCAAAATTTATATTTCTTAAAAGAAGATAGAATTGTAACTGTTTCAACCCAAGCCAGAGAAGCAGCAATGAGATTTTTTGAGGCCTATGCCCAAATGCACAGGTCAATTTACTTGCATAAAATATCCCAAGGTGCTGATGTCCATTTGTCTTATGTAATGAAGGAGGCTGCAAAAGAATCCAACTCGGTATTTCAAAAACTATCTAATCCAGAGATGGAATCCATATTAGAATTATCTGATGATGTCTTGATACATGAATTAACAAAGGTAGAAAATGAAAAAACAAGAAAACTTGTAGACGATTACTTGAATAGAAATATTTTATCACTCGTTCACGAATTTGATCTGAGTGATAATAACAGGATTACAAGGATTATGGATTCAAAAGGATCAAAGGGATTACAAGACGAAATTAGAAAGGAAGCAGGGTTGCCTGATGATGGAGTAGTGTTGATAATAAATATTACAAGTAAGAAGGTAACAAAACCACCTGTTGATGAGACTACGTTAAAAAGGCTAATGTTTTATGATACTAAATCTAAAAAATTAGAACCATTGGATCTCGATTTTATAAGACAATTTTACCCTAACAAGAAGTATAGAATATTCGCCGAAAAAGGACACAAAGAAAAAATCAAGAGTATTATTTCAACGTGGACAGATACAAACATTTGAGATTTTTATTGCTTGATTTAACAAATATTCTGGATAACTAAATAATTATGAGTGGTCTCAAGTAGAAATAACTACACATAAACTTTGACTAATTTTATTGAAGATTAGACAAAGAATAGTGAAGAAATTTAAAATGAATTGATTAAAAGCAATAAATAATTACTATTAATCAAAACTAAAGTTTATTCCGCTGTCTCTTATGGTGTCTTCTACGGAGTCCATTATGCTACCACCGTCATTATTGTTGTCATCATTATTGTTTTCCTCGTCATTCCTGTTGCTGTTATCATCGCTATTATCCTCCACAATTTCCTC
>WHSX01000134.1 GCA_009379865.1 Candidatus Nitrosocosmicus sp. | reverse complement strand
ATTCTACTAAAAGGAGATATATAGCTTAATTGAGGAGCAGTTATTCGACATAACAAAGTATTAGACAAAGAGATCTCAAGAAGAACATATTATAACTACAAAAAGAGATTATACGACAAAGAAATATTTCAAAGTTTGAAAAACAGCATTTATGACACTCAACCAATGAGATGTCTTTTGTTAGACTTTGAGGAGTCGAATATAGATGAAGGTAAAAAAGCGGATAAACTAATCGCTGAGCAACTACCGGATAGAACGGACATATTTCATGATATAGATAAACAAAAAGTAGAATTGGCAAAGACTAATGAAATGACAAATTCTATGATAAACAAATTCAAAGAACAATTAGACAAACCCGTGCAAAACCATAATGCAATACCAAAAAGTGCTAGTATTAGAGAAGAGTTTGTTGGATGTGGAAAGGAAAATTGTAATTATTGTCCTCATGGACCATACTATTATGCTTATTGGAAAGATACTATAACGAAAAAATTAAAGAAGAAATACCTAGGTGTAATAGATCCAAGATAACGAAGGTAATATTTATATATTAATCATGAAGTGTTTCGATAAAAACTTAATTCGCAATAATATTTTGACAAAGTTATAATCCAGGTAACTCTAAATTCATTGTGTTGGTGGAAACAAAATCAAATGATTCGTATCTAAATGAGATCACAGAATTAATGGAAAATTAACCGCCTGAGGATCTGCTGAAATGGGTTATTGATACTTATGGTTCTACCATGACTCGCTTTAATTTAGTTATAAATTTCTCAGTGTGTAAAATCATTATTGAGGAATGAAATATAAATTGCAACTTCTATCATATATAATCGGTCTTAGATATTTCTCCCATAGTTTTTATTTGTGGTAATAAATTTCTCTTGTTTTAGCTTATCTTGAAATTCAATAATCCAATATTTACATAACCACAGATTTTATTTTTACTTAAACCTTCATTAATAAAAGTATCATTTATCTTAATATCTAAAATAAATTCAATCCATTAATAATTAAGATTTTAATAGTAGTTTAATTACTAGATCACGTTATAAAGTTTGATATCATAAAGAAGTTAATGACCAATGAGAGCATAAAAAATACCCCAGACCAAAATGCAATCCCCTCACAGAATGAAAACACACCTCAAAATGTAATTGCCAATGCAGCTAGGTTTAATAAAGAATTTCTCGATTCAAAGTTAGGCGGCACACCTGCTACTGTGAGCATCGGTAAATTGTTAACTGTAATGGGCGAACAAGATAATACCATAAGAGAATTATCAAAGATATTGGGACGAGATTATAATGAACAGCATTTACATGATATGCATAATACAATATTTGGAGATATAGCAAGTGGTCCTCGTACGGGTAGTGAAGGCATGTATATGGGCAATATTTTAAAACAACTAACTACTTTCATACACCAGCAAAATCAACAAATTCAGGGGCTTATTGATGAAATCAGTAAAGATGTTAAACAGATAACTGATAAAACTCAATCATCATAATCATCATATCACACCAGTATCATCAAGTATTACCCAATAATTGTTTTAATAATATGATTATTAGTTAAATCGAGAAAAAAGATTGGTCGCTTACATTTCTTGTATTGTCACATTTACAACAAATACAGCAACTAAATAACAAGAGATTTTTCAAACTTGGATATTAATTTCTCTACTGCATCATTATCTATATTTTCTGAAACACTCTCGATTGGACATGAATCCTTAGCAAATCTTAAAATTGCAGTTATCTTTTTAATCTCTTCATCTGATAGCTCAATTTGACGAGACATATTTGTATTGCATGTTATACCAGGACATTTAAATCTTTGATTAGACTCTAGAATATTATAAACTGTAAATTTTCATTTGCAGTTTATATTTTTTTAATTAGATTATATATGCTCTGTAAAGTTTATTTAGAAGAAATGAAAATGGAATCATGATCAGATCAAGGGAGAAATCTGATGTTTTAAAAAAGGTTCATGACCCGAAGTAACGTCATAAGATCAGACCAGAATAAATATCAGGCAAATAAGAGTTTCGTAAACTTGAAATAATCGAAATCGAAAAATATTTCTAATGCAATGCTTTTTATTTCTTCAAAGTATTTCTATTAAAAAATATCATAAAATAATATATTCTTGATTTGATATTGTCAATGTATAATTTGGGATTATTTTTTTAAATGATTATGGTATTCACTGCCCTTGAAAACTGATCAAATTATTGACCTATATGTATATAAAAATTTTCTATCGATTTTATTAACAATAAATCACTACATTACAAGATTATATAGACATTACCATTTCGGTTAAGGTTTGAGACTAAAAAAGAGGATAAATGATGGTTTTTAGATACACTAGGAAGAAAATGTGATAAAGTATCAGATATACTATCAGAACTATTAATTCATAAAATTTTGAATCGTATGTTATTAAAGGAATCGAACCGGTATCAAAAGTATTAAGCAATTTCTTCTTTGCAAGATCTAGCATATAGTTAGTTTCTTATTAACATTGTTGACATAATTTAGATATGCCAATAGATCCAGAATTTCCAAAGAACCACCAAATTATCGGAAAACACAAGAATGCAGATGGGCGATACCATTTTGTTTGGGGTCCAGGAAGAACAGATGCTGAATCCTCTGATAATGCAGAGGTCCAAGAGGCTTATAAGCAAAGAAATGAAGAATATGTGGGTCTAGGAGTACATGGAACTTTTGTGGCTTTAGATTGGGATTCATGTATTGCTGACGGAGCTTGTATTGAGGCATGTCCTGTTCAAGTATATCAGTGGTATAGATCTGAACAAGATGTTCCTGCAATAGAGATGACAAATGCTACAAGTGAAGGAATAGGTGATGATCGCAATAGAGATGGAAAAAAAGATTTTACAGATAAATCAGATCCAATAAGAGAACGCGATTGTATTTGGTGTATGGCATGTGTGACCGTATGTCCTACGCAATCAATAAAGGTTGATGAAGCAAATTTAGTAGTTCATGATGAAATGTCAAAAACCTTTGGCTGAAACATTAATGACAATAATCTCATAATATTTCGATGGAGTCTAGGATCATGACAATGGACAGAAGATATTCCCCATCTCCACACTTTATTACTAACATTGTTATTAGGCTAAATACATAGAGTACCTAAGATTCAATTAATGGAAAATTGTAGGAAAAATTTTCTCTATACGGTAAAGATAAATCAGTTAAAATAAAGTTATTATAAATGACATGATTTTATTTCAGATACACCGGTTGATTATATATCATAACAATTGATATTGAGAGGGTATTCAAGATAGAAAAAAGGTATAGTTACACATGGCTATTTTATTATATTATATTTTATTTAGGATTTGACAAATCTTTTATACACCATACACGAATTAAACACAAAGTCGTTGTAATATCATTGAGAAAAACTGAAAGAGTATATAATAATCCTAATGGAAAGGGAGAGGATGAAAACAGCGGTTTTAGAATTCTAGTAGATAGACTTTGGCCACGTGGTTTAAGCAAAAATAAGATAAAGGTAGATTTGTGGATAAAAGATATTGCACCAAGTACTTCGTTAAGAAAATGGTTTAATCATGACGAAAAAAAATGGGATGAATTTAGATTAAGATATTTTAAGGAACTTGAGAAATACAATAAATCTGTAGATATTATTTTAGATAAAGCAGAACAAGGCTCTGTAATTTTGTTATATGGAGCAAAAGATGTAAAATTCAACAATGCTGTTGCATTGAAGGAATATCTTGAAAATATTAGAAAGTAAATAGATGTTGTGAATGCTGCTCTATTATTTTACTAGCTTAACATCATTCAGAAAAAAGAATAACAATTATTGATGATATTATCAATGATATATTAAAATGGTATGGATAAAAATATGCAAAGTAGATGTTTTAAATAATGGTAAACTTGTGGAATTTGATTACAATGATAAAAAAATTCTTGTAACCAGAATACAAGATAAAATTTATACAACTGATAGAATATGTACTCACGAATATGCTGACCTATCAACAGGTTTTTTAAACGAACAAGAAAAAACTATAACCTGTCCATTGCATTTTTCTAGATTTGAATTAGAAACTGGTATACCACAAAACCCTCCTGCAGAGATTCCGCTAAAAACGTATGATAGCAAGATTGAAGATAATTATGTTTATGCTTTTATTGATTGAATGGACTTAAATTGTAGGGATCGATATAATCTAAAATACTCGAATTAATCAAATATTACATAACAAGATATTAAAAATGTACTGAAAATTCTAAAATTAATTAAATTATTAATGTACGATTCAAGTAGATACCACGCACAATCTGGGTATAATTATATACTTCGTTTTCTATTTTAGAGCATAAACAATCAAAGTCAAAATGATAATTTATTATTTATCATCTACCTACTCACAAATAATTAGTTTCATATTAATTCACCATCTCAAGTTCAATTTGACGATCTGAAATATATAGTGAATCGCCCTAAACTTTAATTTCGTAGTCTATAGAACGGAACGCTCCTTGATGCTGATCTTTATCCTTAGTGAGAATGACATTTCTGTTTCATTCTACAATTTTTTCTCCTTTTGATTTTCAATCATTATTGTCACGATACTATGTCGTTTAGTTTTTCTGTTATTACTCTAGGATGAACGATGTCTTTTAATGAGGATAGGGATGTGAAACAAGCCGACAGCGAAACTGAATCGTAATGTAAGAGAATATACGTAATAAGAATGTCAAAACAGTTCAATTCTTAAAGATTGACCATCAATCACCGTCTTACTGAAAAAGCAGTATTATAGAAAGGATCATGAATATCTAAAAGGAAGTAGGGGTGATTTTTTTAAATTTTCAACATACAAAGAGAACATATTTACTCCAATACTAAACAGATACTTTTGGGTATGATCTATCATTATTTCATTAAAAAGTTGTTCAGTTGCAAATAGTAATTAATGCAATAAGCTATTATATGATATTGTTATATATAATTATTTGAGAAAAATTAATAAGGATGATATAAATGACGACTTGACCAAAACCATAAAAAATAACGAAATTTCAGATGAAATTGCCTATGAAAATACGATAAATCTCAAAGAAAACAGTATCTTAGACTACAAAACACTTTGTAATTTACGACAAGACCGGTTAGGTAATGTACTAGATGAAAGATACCATTACAATACATCTATAAAAAAAGGTCAAAGGTTTTTACTCCAACATGTAAATTCAAAAGTTGATCTAGTCATAATGTACGCCGATATGGTAGGCTCTACTAAACTGAGTATGAAATTACCTACCGAAAAGCTAGTTACAATCATAAAAGCTTTCTCTCATGAATTATCTTCCGTAACAGAAAGTTATGGAGGCTTTGTTTTAAAATACGTTGGCGATGCTATAATATCTTTTTTTCCTTCAGGATTCAATAAGTATCTTATATGCGATAAAGCATATAGATGTGCGAAATCGATGATAGCAGTACTTAGAAATGATATTAATCCTATTTTTCGTAAATACGGCTATCCCGATTTGCAGGTCAAAATAGGTATCGCCGAAGGAGAAAACGTTGTTATCCAATATGGGAAAGATAAAAGTTCTCAAATAGATTTAATAGGATATATCATGAATTTTACGTCTAAAATAACATCTATTACTCGTCCTAACAAAATTTCTGTAGGAGGAACCGTTTACAGGTTACTACACCCTACAACACAATACAAATTTGAAAGAGTTTCTTTAGACAATATGAACTGGAAATATATAGACAAGCATGATGAAAAGCCATACAAAGTATATACTACTAAATAGATTTTGAAATATCAAATAAAAACCTAGATTGAATATTGATATAGTTAACGCATTGGAAAATCTTTTAATGTAAAAAAGTAATACATTAAAACTATTTCCGCTAGTGTTATATTATTAATGGTTTCTATATTTATTAAATTGTGTCGGTTCACTATTCGAAGATGCCGTGTTAACTAAAGGAAATATTTCAGTTAATTTAACTAACCTAAGCAGTAAAGTAAAATAGATTGTATAAAATATTGGTTACAAATTGTGCTCAAATATCAAAAATCTTCTAAAAAGAAGGTTTATCAAAGATATGAATATGGTAAAAAAATTTGTTATTCAAATTCTAAAGTTAGCAGAGTTTCAAGGATTTAATATAGATACAAATAACATTAAAGAATGAGATGCGTAACTTGCCTTACAAGATTCAACTATCTGGTGAAAATATGTCAAGAAACTCTTGCAATTTTGCTATTTTCCAAAGATGCATGTCCAAATAAAAAAACACATGTTTATTGCAGAACGAGTTATTACTATCTTGGTCAAAATTCATGTAAAGCATCCGGTTTCAACTGATGGAGGCACGTGGTATCCTCAAGCATGTAGCTTCCTAAAACTTTATCATCATACCCAATAATCTCTGGAGAAAAGCCTTATCGAAAGGAAAATGCTATAGTATCAAGGATAGAACTGAATACTTTGATGATTGCCTCCCATCTAGAAAAGAAAATGTAACCTAAATCATGTCAAAAACTGGCTCAGTCTATTTGTAAACATGCACAATAAGGAGATGATAATCGCTTATGCTAATTGGTGCTTCAAATACAATAAATCCTTTAAATGGATAGCAAAAGAAGGACTAGGGAAATAAAATTTTTGAATCTCTTGAATATTGAAAAGCGAGATGCATGTTGTTGTTGTTAATGGAGAGATTTTATTTCAATTCTATCTAATTCAAATCTGATTTTAACGCAAGAGGAAAAACAATCTGTTCTTCCTCGGAAAAATGATTCCTCAAATTAACGACAAATTCATTAATTTCGTTTTTAACTACTTGTTGATATTGTAGATCCTGTTCATTTTGTTGGAAAATATTATTCTCCATATTTGGTATTTTATGTTTTAGAAAATCTACAACCCAGTTATGCTCCTGTATTATTTTAATAGAATCTTTAGATTCTTCTTTTGCGTTGTGCATTATAACACGCATTATCCTTGCTTCTTCTTCAACGGCGTGTTTGATTATCGAATCACTCATATCATGTATAGTTTCTATTGCCTTTTTGATCTTATATTCGTCATTGTATTTTGTTATTTTGTTTAAAGTTAATCCAAATTCTACGTGTTCTTGTTTTAATCTAGTGATCATTTCAGGTATAGATTCATTAAAATTGATTTTGTAATCCATTTATACTTTTATTTATGATATAAGTTAATAAAACTAATTGAAAAATTCATTTCTTTATGTCTTTATTTCTTCTCATCCTAATTCAAATTTGTTATAGTGTTAAATAATGCAAAATATTAAGAATCAAAGACCTTGCATATTATATTTATATGTTGTCTGGTAACATAAAATCTTTCCTTTGTAAAATAAATACAATAAAACAATGAACTACGATATGGCAACCATAACTATACGGTAAACATCAAAGGAATGTTATAATGATAGTGGTAAAAATAGTACTATAAACACTAACTCGTAAATGTCTAAAGAAGGAAATCAGGAACTAAATTTAGTTTGGACTAGAAGATTTATCACAGCTGCCATAGTCCAGGGAGCAATTGTTGTTGGGTTAACAGTTTTCATAATACTAGGAGAGATTTCGATATTAAAACCGGGGATATCTCGTGTAATTGCATCAGGAGGAGCAGGTACATGGTTTACTCTCGGGTACATTATGTACCTGGTGGTCGGAGTAATTGGTGTTGCAGTTTCGGCTCTCTTTTATTTATATATAGAGCGAGTCATTAAAAAACAGTATAAAGATCATAGTGGTGCAAGAATAGTAGCTTGGATACATCTAATTCTTATGAATGTAGGTACCACTTTTGCAATGGGTATGTTAATGTTAGCTGGTTATGCAGGTGGAGCAGCAATGCTTCCAACTTCAGTAGGAGGGCTAGGACTTGACGCAGGACAAGCACACGAAATTCTGTCACCTTTTGTTGAACCAATCGCTATTGCAATACTGGTATTAATTTTTGGAGTAATCTGTGGTGGAATAGGATTTTTAATTGTAAACAGAAAAAAGAATAATTTACATACACATTACTGACATAGTGGTTAT
>WHSX01000133.1 GCA_009379865.1 Candidatus Nitrosocosmicus sp. | reverse complement strand
ACTCCATTAGACTAGCTTTATTTGTTGTCAATTATGACCCAGGCTCAAATAATTATAGATATGATTACAGGATGGGTTTTCATCTCTAGATAGCATCAATACCGCTTTTAGTTGTTATGAAAAGTTAATCAAAGAATGCAAAAGCCTGGATTATTTGTCTATTTTGAATTACAATTATTTTTCAAATTGACAATTTTAATCAATTCTAAATTATTGGAACATTGGCATCAACTAAAATATCATTATTTGCTAGATTTGGTTCTAAATTATCTTGTAAAATCCTATACCAATGGTTTAATAACCAAAGTATAGAGAATTCACAGAAGTTTTTGCTACCTATGAATTAAGACAATGGTAAAATTGATTTAAATTTCATTCTGCTACAAAATCATCAATACCATCGAAAATGTCTGTTTGGTGTAAAGATGTGAATACACCCTGATCCAAATCGTAATTACCGAGGTTTAGTTATTCTCTTGGCCTAGCTCTACGTATATTTTTGAATGGCTAGCATACGGTATGGCTTCTTTGACTTTGTTTTCAATATTGTCAATAACACTATCGATTGTAATAGTACTCAAATTCTCAATCAAAGATACCTCAATCGCAATCAGAACATCTTCGGCTCCAAGTTGCATAGTACGGATTGATTTTATTTTTTCTACTTCTGAGATATTGGATATTATATCGAATATCTTTTTTAATTCTCGCTTGGATATTGCTTCACCAACAAGCATTCCCCGATTCTCCCGGGCCAAAAATAATGCAAAACCCATCAATACTATTCCAATCAAGAGGGAACCTATTGCATCGAATGCAGGATTTCCAGTAAAATCAGACAGGACCAACGCTACTACTGCAATTAATATTCCTAGAAGAGCAGCAGTATCCTCTACAATTACTGTTGTAAGAACAAGATCTTTATTTTCTTTAAGCTCAGTAAACAAAACAGGTAAAGTTAATTTTTCACCCCTCTCTTCAATCCTCTTTCTAAATATTCGAAAGGCTACTCTAAGTGAATATGCTTCAAATACAAAAGCTATTGCCAGAATCACATAATTTACTATATAATTTTCTACTTCATGAGTTTCATGATCACTTAAAAAATAATCGATACCATGTTGTAAAGATAAAACTCCCGATATACCAAAAATAAGTATTGCTACGACAAACGACCAAAAGTATTGTTCCCGGCCATATCCAAAAGGATATTTTTCATTTGCCTCCTTCTTGCTTATCTTTACACCTACCAATAGTAGTACCTGATTGAAAGTATCTGAGAATGAGTGGTATGTTTCAGCCCACATAGATGTACTGCCTGTAAATAATGCTGCAAAGAGTTTCGATATGGCAATTGCCAAATTTCCAAATAAAGCAGCATAGATAGCCTTCTTTGATTCGCCTCCGCCTGCCATTACCTTGTCTTCTTTTGGATTATTAATAAATTTGATCAAATTAATCTTGAATTTGTAATTGTCTTTAGTTTTTTGTAATTATTAATAATATACATTTGACTGTATTAGAATATTTTATTTTTCGGCTTTTAAATTTCAAAGCCATGATTTCAATTGGTTGTTGTATAAAGTTACCGCAATTATTGATATCTTCTTGATTGTGATTGGGTATATTTGTGAACAGGTTTGACTATTTTCTTGCAATAAAACAGATTGTAGGGTTTTTTTGCCAAAGATATGGTTCAAATCAACCCTCGTACTGGTAATAGGCAAAGAAGGCGAATTAATTGTATTTGCGGACTAATTTTGCCAATGCTATACTCATTTGGAGTAACTAATTTAGAAACTTTTTTCTTGTTTTTTCATTTTAGGTGTTATAAGTCGGAGTTTTTAATAGTAAACTTTTGCAATTATCTTTTATACATAGAGTCCATAAGGATATTAATGTCATTCTGTCATCAATGTGGTTACGCTCTTGAATCGGATGCTGGGACTATATGCCCCGGCTGTGGAATCGATCTGAGACCTTCTAATGATCAGAACAATACAAGTGAAACTGGTTATATCTCCTCCCCGGAATCTATAGAGGATACAAATATTACTCCTTATTCCGGTACGGCAATTTTCGATGATCAATTACTAAATTATACAATAATTGAAAACACTATTATTTTTGATGATACAGGAGATGCGTCAGTACAGGTTTTAGGTCTGTTTCAAAGATTATCTCATAAATCTAACCTGCTGTACCAACTATTAGCGGATAACTTTCAAAAGAATGAAAACAAGGCTCAAGAACTGCGGGATCTTTCTAATGCGCTAGTTAAACCATGTCAAAACATGTTAGACGAAGTAGAAAAAATTGAGACCGAATGCAAAACCAGGATAATTGAAATAAATATTGGAGAATTAAAAATCTCAAGACATGACTTACAGCTAAAGAATTTAATAATAATGGGTAACCAATTTTTCTATTCAGACGGATATGATCAAGCTATTGAATGCTATGACAAGATCCTACAAATAGATGAGCATTATTTTGAGGCGGTACTCAATAAAGCGTTTACCCTGAATAAGCTAGGCAGATACAGCGAAGCTATAGACTGGTATACTAAGGCTTTAAAAATACATCCTAACCATGTAAGTGCTCTAAACTACAAAGGTGAAGTCCTATATAAGATTGAAAGATACAGTGATGCTATAGAGTACTTTGACCGGGCGTTGCAGGTAAATCCTAATTACGTTAACGCTTTGAACAACAAAGGTACTGGGCTTTATAAGCATGAAAGATACAGTGATGCTATAGAGTACTTTGACAGAACTCTGAAAATATATCCTAATCATGCAAATGCTCTAAACAACAAGGGTTGGGTGTATTATACTCTAGGAAAATATGACGAGGCTATAGAGTGGTTTGATGAGGCGCTAAAAATAGAGCCGGATGATACAATTTCTTTAAACAACCAGGGTAAGGCGCGATATAGTCTAGGAAAATATGACGAGGCTATAGAGTGGTACGATAAGGCTTTAAAAATAGATCCTAAAAACGTTAACGCTCTAAACAACAAGGGCGCGGCATTTGATAAATTAGGCAAATATAGTGAGGCTATAGAGTGGTACGATAAGGCGTTGCAGGTTGATCCTAAACACTTTAACGCTTTAAACAACAAGGGTAGGGCTCTACATAGTATCGGAAGATATGACGAGGCCATAGAGTGGTATACTAAGGCGCTAAAAATAGATCCTAAAAACGTTAACGCTCTAAACAACAAGGGCGCGGCATTTGACGAATTAGGCAGATACATCGAGGCTATAGAGTGGTACGATAAGGCGTTGCAGATAAAATCAACATATACAATATCCCTAAACAACAAGGGTGCAGCATTCTACAGTTTAGGAAGGTACAGTGAGGCTATAGAGTGGTACGATAAGGCGCTAAAAATAGAGCCGGATGATGCCGATTCTTTAAACAATAAGGGTAGGGCTTTACATAGTCTCGGAAGGTACAGTGAGGCCATCGTTTGGTACGATAAGGCTTTAAAAATAGATCCTAAACACTTTAACGCTTTAAACAACAAGGGTTGGGTGTATTATACTCTCGCAAGATACAGTAAATCTATAGAGTACTTTGATGAGGCGCTAAAGCTAAAACCGGATAATGCGAACGTTTTAAACAACAAGGGCGCGGCACTTGACGAATTAGGTAAATATAGTGAGGCTATAGAGTGGTACGATAAGGCTTTAAAAATAGATCCTAAACACGTTAACGCTTTAAACAACAAGGGCGCGGCACTTGACGAATTAGGTAAATATAGTGAGGCTATAGAGTGGTTTGATAAGGCGCTAAAATTACGACCAGAACATGTTAATGCTATATTCAATAAAGGTGCATCCCTTTTTAACCTAGGTAAATATGACGAGGCTATAGAGTGGTACGATAAGGCTTTAAAAATAGATCCTAAAAACGTTCAGGCAAAAAATAACAAACATTTGGCTCAAGAAAAATTAAGTAAGAAGAAAGGGGTCAACAAGATTTTTTCCAAGTTAACAAATGAATAGAAAGGGTGAACATAGAAATATAAAAAATACTAGAGTAGATCCATAGAGCATTAGGTTGATGGGCAATTCCTTCAGAAAGGCTATTTTGTAATCATTTGGATTATGGATTACATGATACTAAATGTGAAGGCCATTGCCAAGGATTGCCCATATCATCTACCTCATGTATTTGTAAATCGGATTTCTTTAATTGTGTTGATAGTACTTTACCGATGTAAGAAAAGTACTATATATTATTGAGCCGAAGTATTCAAAATATGATCGTCGTACTCAGAAATACCAAGGTTCATGATTGAAAAACGTACTTTAATAGTCATTTATATGGGGTTTTTATGAAGCATCATATATCTCAAATATTACTCATATTTAGTAAATACAATAAACAACGATCTCAAAAAAAATAGGATATGGTATTTGTAAATAACAAACTTATTTGCTCAGAAGTAAACCACATATGAGTTACCGATACTAATTACTTATAATTAGTAATAGCAATCATCATGATCAATTCGAGTCTGAGAAATTATTCGGCTAAGACTGCAATCCTGAGTTTCCTTAAAGAAATTACAAGTTGTTCATTTGTATTTTACCGATAGGCAAAAATTCAAAAGTTTTTTTTCTTGATGTTACTTTACGATTTATCTAAATAATTCCATAATTAGACCCATTGAATCTATCCTTCATGCAGCCTTTACCTACAAGGAGAATATCCACATATTTATTCTAATCTGAAATTATGTGAAAATCCTATATCATACAGTGTCTAATTGTGAAAATTTTATTAAGATGTTGAATACTTAATATGATTGGATAAAATATGATGAAAAATTATTATTAAAAGATAAATAAACAAATATTCAATTTGCAAGTTTTTTAACCATGGGGACCGGTTACAATTTGAACCTTTTCATAATCCCTTGCATTTGACTTTACATAATAAATGAGGTAAAGTATGGAACCTAACAAACCAAAAGTGTTTTACTAGATACTTTTTTCTAATTCTTTTGCCATTGCCCAACTGAGCAGTATTCTAATTACTACTACAACTATAAAAGACAAGAGTTGGTTTGGCGAGGGAACCATTAGAGTTTTTAAAATATCTGCAGCTATCAAGAAATCTAGGGAATAAAGTAGTCCCCTTAACATGCGTCTTACTATTTGATAGTTATGTAGTTGCTGCTCAGGGTCCTTCTTTACTAATCCTATCATATATTTTCTGATAAGATCATACAGAGTTCGGAAAACAACCACTATAATAAATATTGCAATAATCCCTTCCAGAGTAAGAATGACATATTCCATTAGATGTACTATAAACTCTGCTATACTGCTCTCACTCAACACCCACTCTTACAAATGCGGCCTTAAAAAGATATTACTGATCTTGGTATCCTAGTCTTCCAATACATACGAAAATTTATTTGTAAATAATTGAAAATCGTTTACTCGTAAAAATAAACTCAATCTTGTTAATTAAGAAGATATAGACGATTTCCATCACAAGTGCAATCAAATTTCTCTCCCTCTACTGATATTTGCGACGTTCGGTCTGATACTCCTTGTCTTGCAAAAATCATAGCATTCACTTTGATTTCAAATTATCAAACGATGGATATATTCTAAAAATAATGTGACCAAGTCTCAACCGCAAAATGTACATCAGCTAATCCATAGCAAAACTATTAAGATCTCTTCTTTATTGCCCCAATTAGTACAACTCATTAATAGTCTGCAATAACAGTTCTTGATTTTCTAAAATACGTATCTTCTAGGAATCAGGAAACAGAGCAATCAGATCTAAAATATTATCAAATGATCTCATTGCAGATATGCCTAAGATCATAAAGTATACGTTACCACCCGTACATACAAAAGTATTAGCCTAGATTACCCGTCAGGACTAATTTCCTTTCCTAGCTCTTACACATCAATGAAAATGGAATCCCACTGGCGTGAGTAAGAAAGCAAGTAAGATCGAATATGACTATTTTTTTAACCATAGAGGTATTCATGCATTTTTGAAAAAGCGAATAATGTATTTCACGAATAGTTAAATTATAGATTGGTTATTAAATTTGAAAAAAAGAAAAAATTTTCTTTGATAAAAATATAGATGCTACTTTGTCAATGTATCATTCCTTCTGGAGTGACCAGTAAGTCCCGCTGCGAGTATTTGTATGCTTGTAATAAGCAGAGCTATACCTATCAAAATTCCTGCCAGGGCGATCCCTATATTTGGGTAAACAATTATCGCGATTGCAAAGATTATTTCTAAAGCACCTACTCCAATGCCAAACATATTTGACATTCTTCCTCTTTCTCTTCTTCTTAGCGAGTGAATTATTCTTGATATACCATCAACTAGCAATGCGATACCAAGCAATATCACTATCACAGCAGTTGCTCCTTGTGGATATGTCATTGCCAACAGAGAAATGACAATTACGACAATTCCTAACCCAATACTAACAAGTCGAGCTCTTCCCCTTCCAATTATACCCGAAACGACCTTCTCGATTCCGGCAAAGAACAATAGAAGTGCAAGGATAAAGATTACCGAAATGCCCCCCATAACTGGATTGAGCAATACCAGTATAGATAGGATTAAGATAACTGCTCCCAAACCGATCTGGGCCATACGTACCCAGCCTGGAGATTTATCAATATTCAAATGGAAATCCCCCTTAGAGAGTCAAGGTTGGGACTAAACTTTGGAATGTTATGCATGAAAATCCAGCATTGTTGGATATGAACTGCATTTAATGCACATGTATTCAAATACTTCATAATACTACTTTATAGTAATATCTCTGTTGAAATATAAAGTTTTATAAATAATAAAGATTATTAGACATCAAGAATTTTAAACCCCGAAGTTGTCTAAATTCCCAGTAAGGATATAAAATAATGTACATGTGAAAGATTAACTTATTTCTCAATCGGCCAAAAGCATACTAGTTATCATATTTGATATTATCCATCTGCTCAGAATGATTAAACATTCTTCATCTTTTTTATCAGTCAGAAATTATATGATAAGTAGAAAAGATATTTTGATTATTCTAGCTTGCAAATCAGGAATACACTTTAGAACAATCTGATTCAATCCCTCATAAAGTTAAGATTGGAAAATATTTTTGGAATTATTATGGAAAAAACATAAATAAATATCATGTTATTGGGAGAAATATGGATTTTCCCAATGTTTATGATGATTGAAAATATTAGAACTACACAAAATCTCGATATATCCTAGAATATTTGACGATAATTCCTTGGTTGTACTTAATCTCATTTGTGTTCTACTATTACAACACGTTTGTCTCAAATACGATTGCTTTACTTGTTATACCTGCCTTTTTTATAGTTGGAAGAACCGGGAATAAGGATTTCCATTTTTAGTTTGTTGTTGCGTAATGGGTATTATCTGCATTGTGGATATCCTTGTAATAGGCGTGGAACTATAAATTCATATAGAAATGATATGGACCGAGGGGGATTAATGCCGATAGAGGTTCTTTTACTTAGATTCTATAGTTATTTTAGCAGAGAGGTATAAAAATATTTTATGTTTGCTCTTATATATCGCTACTTTTGCGGGTTCGGCGGGATTAGGTTCCCTATGGTATAGGGGTTCGGATACAAATACTGATTTTTTTTTATATGTAAAAATTAATATAAAGATTAGGCGGCTTGGAATCCAATAAGTATATGAGAATTGATATGGTATTTAACAATCTAGTTGTTGATTACAAAAGTGTTATAGGTGATAAGTTACTGCCGTAGAACAATTTGAGAAATCAAATTTCATTATTTTTATTATATCAAATTCAACAAAAAATCAGATCTCTATATTTTGGGTGCTACTATAGATATTGATATAGCATATTTAGACTTGCAGACTTTCAGACATTTACCCATACTCGAAACAAAATAGTTTGAAATAGATCCATCTAAGTCGTAAATGTATTAGGTACCTAACTATCAATTCCACAATGAATTTTTCAATTAAAGAATACATTCGATTTAACATGGTGACTATTGTTCATAGATGTCTTAACATGTTACAATTAAAAATGAAATAATGATTATTGTTATAAAAGTACCAGTGCTAAGTGTCTTGGTTAACTTGTCACAGGAAGGAATACTAATCATCTTAGACCAAAACTCAAGCCCTCCAATTCTTGGCAGATTTGAATAGAGTAATTTTACGCTACCAATTCAGATTGAAATATTAGATGTTTTAGTAACCTTTTGCGGCTCTGTAAAGTTAAGACATGATATTGCTGTTATAATGATATGCAAATAAATC
>WHSX01000132.1:317-8594 GCA_009379865.1 Candidatus Nitrosocosmicus sp. | reverse complement strand
TGGTTGAACTTATTTGTTGATTATCATAACAAGGAGATAAAACCTGTTAAATGAAGAGCCCTGAAACCCTATCTAATTTGTATATAGGTTGTTGTATAAAGTTTTACTCAACAGGTTTACGTTTTCGGTCCTCATTTAGTTCTAACATGGTGTTAATTGATTAGAGGAAATATGGTATCTAAAATATCCAAAGGAGATGACTTCTTTATAACATATCAAATTGAAATTACATAATCTTAAGAAATAATATTGGATTCATCGATTACTAATCTATCGTTTACGATCTAATAAATTAACGAGGTCGATCAATTTTGTAACTATTGTAAGGGACTATTATGATGACCAACAACAGTACCTTCTTTGATAATGATGCAGCATTGACAACCAGAATCTAGGCAATTCTTTGATTTCTTATGATTACAGATAGCACACATACATATCTTAGCCATATCTGTTTTTGCTCTCGTATTTTTGATTGATGCATACCTACTAGACAATGTCATTAAAACTCCTAATATAATTATGACCGTGCCAGGTAGAAAGGTTCTAGCTACCATAAGAAATATACCTAACCCCATCATGACTATGCTTCCAATTAACAAAATATTCATGGATTTCTCAGACTCCCATATTGTTTTATCATAAAGTTCTTCTTAATTAGTAATCTCATTCTCAGGATTCACTTTCTTTTTTCTAATTTTCCTGACTTTTTCTAGAATCTGTGCTAACTGATCTTCCGAAATTTTTGATATCCTTGAATCACACTCAATACCCTCTGCATCCAAAACCTGTTCAGTAATATCAACAATTTCGTTCTTATGCGTTATTTCCTCTTCTGTTAACATGTTCAAACTTACAAATCTGAAAAAGGCGAAATCGCTCATAGAGAATACTGTATGTAGTACTAGTTATATTTATGGACTCCACAATACCTGGTTCATCGCCCCATTTATTTGATTTTTGACGCTCAAGTCCCTATTACCTTAAAACCCATTTGGACTAACTCTGTTGAATACTTTTAGCAGGTTAACTGATTGTGGACGATTTTTGACTGCTAAAATTACCTTAAAGGAACAATTTTGTTTCCAAATTTGCTTTGATCCAAAAAAGGTAAACTAGAAATCGACTATGAGTTTTCTACTCTTTCATAATGTTTATTTATTGCGAGAATTTCAACTTAGATGGTGAATTAGATAAGTTGGCTGATAAAATTAAATGTTATCATATATTGGTAAAGAAACAAACCGAGGCATTATTGATATTAGAAAAATTGAAAAAAGGGGAAGGCTTTTCAAATCTGGCTAAGGAGTTTTCTATTGACAAAGGAAGTGGCAAAAAAGGGGGCGACCTGGGTTTATTTGGAAAGGGGATGATGGTCAAACCATTTGAAGAAGCAGCATTCAAGTTAAAAAAGGGAGAGGTTACAGCTGAGCCGGTAAAGACCGAATTTGGATATCATATAATAAAACGGTCTGGTTAATAGAAAAAGAAATTTTATAGTTTATATCCGGTTGGATCAAGATTAAATAATTTTGCACTAACCAAGGAATTTTTGAAATCATAAATATCAAATCCAATGATATTTTTTTCAGGAATGCAAGTGAAATTGACTAACTATCAAGCATGTCTTGCCAATTTATCTTCTCTTTTTTGATCATTTTTCACTACTGGCAAAATAATAGTTACAAGATCTTATTTTATCTCATTGATAGTTGGATTCTTAATGATTCCATGGGGTTTACCAATTATAGGGTTAAATTATATTTTGGATTTAAAACCCGGTTATTGTGCAGATTGATGTCATCCAATTTAGACGTGAACCTTAAGACCAGATCAAGACTTTAATCACAAATGAATGATAATGAGAAAAACCAACTAAAATTTGATTTAGTCGGCGCAGAAACATCCATTCGCTTGCATAATGGGATTTGATGTGTTGAGATGGGGTATTAAAGTAATTTTTGTTCCACAGTACCGTCAAATGCCAAAAGGAAACTTGACTACATCTTGTAACCGTGCTTTATTCTTATCTGGAATTAGTTAAATTTTGATTTGGTTTGTACAAGCGTTATCTGATATACAAGATGAGTTAATCCCTTAAGATTTCCACCTTATGCTAGCAAGCACAAAAGTCCATTCAATTTTTATAAAAAAAGATTTTATTTGCATTATGACAGCAGTCCTACTTGGATAACAGTTTTACACGGGAACACGAGTACACTTGCTATCTAGCAGGGATCATAATGCAAACACGATTTATTACACCTCATGTAATATAAACTGAAATATTGTTAAATAATTATGAGTAATCTTTGTCGTATTTGTGATGACTAAAACATAAGAAATGATCGCTTTAATACTGGCTTATCTTAATAATAATAACATTAGCAAAAAAAATGCCAATCATAATATCAAAGGATTATCGATTTTTACAACTTTTACGTACAAACCTCAAGGTTCTATATAGCTCCAGGAAAAGAAAACCCCAGGACAAGATTCATGTTTCTGATATACTCTCTGGTGCCTGCCTACGTAAGGCATTTTATGCCCGCACAGTCAAAGACTACGAATTAACTGTAGAAGATATTGACAATTTTGTGAGAGGCGAATCATCGGAATATGTTCTTGTGGGGCTTGCAGACATCGGAATAAGTCAGATGGAGTTGCTATTTGAAGATAATCTAATAGCAAGGCCGGACCTGATGACAGGAGGCCCATCTCATAGGACAGAATCTCAAGACACGGTCTCTACAAAAAAGGATAATGAGGCCGAAATCATCGTTGAATTTAAAGATACAAAGAGTTTTGAGAGGTTAAAACCAGATAGTAAGCGATTCAAATCCTATCTTCGTCAACTATTATATTATTTAGTTATTTCTGGATATGATACAGGGATACTATGTATTCGTTACGCAAACAATAGAAGAATGGTTTGGATAAAACGGGACAATCAGGGAGATTATTATTTTTCTCCCAAAACAAATGTACAAGATGGCAAAGGAAGTTTGGCAGAGATCGAGTCCTGGACAGTGATATTAGAGAAAGGATCACCTATCCGTGATAATTTAAAAGAAGAAATACGAACAAGGGTTTCTTTACTAAAATCTGCCCTAGATACTAATAGCGAAGTGCAGCTACCCAAGGTAGCCGAAGAATGGAAATGTATAAAATGCCCATTTAAGCAGACTTGTAATCCCTCAAGTGTAATCAAGCAGGATTCTGAAATAGACATTTTAGATGAAAAGGGATTGGTAGTAACAATAGAATCCAATTAGTTTATTCATAATTTAGAAGGATGGATACTAGTCAACAATATTCTTACCTGTAAGATTATGTCCAAAGAGAGAAATGCAATTATGTAATGTGTTTCACGCTCGAAAATCTGGGGACTTACTAAATTTACATGTTTGCTAAACTAAATTAATTTGCTTCAGCTGCCGACATACTTAATATTCAAATTTAACAGATCCTCTTAAATGCCCATACCAATTTCCCGCTTGTCCCTGTAAAGTTAAATTGGTATTTTGGAAAATAAATCTTCTCGGCCAACGATTTCGTTGTCTTAAATATGACAAGTTTGATTTTCTTATCTTTGTTTATTGCTTGGACCAGGCCGCTACAAAATAGCATTATATATTTTCCAATCCCATAACACCTGTACTGTGAATCAATACCTATTTTCTTTATTAAAAGGGCACTGGTTGGTACTTGGGAAAATTTCTCTCTCTTGTCTTTTTCTTTGGACTGAGGAATCAATTCAGATTGCTTCGTATACAACCTCGTCAGATCAACAGAAAAAAAACCTATCCAATTGTCAAAGTACTTTATCACATATTTTACTTCAGTAGTATCAGAATTACCGTTAAAGATGTATTTCTCATAATAATCTTGAACTGATAGCGGGTCCTCACCGTTTGTTTGCCTGAAATCTATCATTGGTAGTTGATGTTTCTTTGGATTAAAAATTTTAAATTTTAATCCGTTTGGATCAAAAGGAGTCGTCTGAGTCATGCCTATGCTTCTCATAAAACACAATAGCTTCGGTTAGGAATTCTTGTTCTTTGGGATTAATTTTATCGTTTAAATATTCACTAATTTGGAGATATTCATCGCATTCGAGGAAAATATCAGAATGTGGGGAAAACAATTTTGACATAATTATATATCGTTAGAGCACTATTAAAATATCATTAACCGGGATTTATTGCACCTAATTTTAGTGAGCGATTGTATTCGAATAAAGCATAGGTATTCTATTAAGATATTACAAAATTACTTTATAATCCATAGAAACAATATTCCTCCTCTAATTTACTAAACCAAAAATTACTTTATCGTTTCGTATCATACCGAACCTTACTAATGTCAAATACATCTGAAAAATATAGTTCCGATGTTCTAGGGCTTTATGTCTTTTTATTCCTAGTTCATTTTATATCGCCTTTGTTTAGGGCTTGTTCTAAGATTCGATATCCCTAAGTGTAGTGTTTAAAAACTATAGTGAAAAATATCGTATGTATTAACTATGAGTCAGCACCAAATCGATATTACTGAGCCTCTTATTAAAAATCTTTTAGAAGACAAAAACCTAGCATTTGTTGCTACCCTGATGAAAGACGGATCGCCTCAGATAACCCCTACTTGGGTAGATATACAAGGTAATGAAATCCTCATTAATACCGCTCTAGGTAGGGTAAAACAAAAAAATGTAACGAGAGATCCAAGAATAGCAGTATCTATAGTAGATCGCAATAATCCTTTCCATATGGTAACCTTGAGAGGACAAGTCATTGACCAGATTACAGGCGATTTAGCTGACAATCACATCGATAAATTGGCTAAAAAATATCTAAACAAGGATAAATATCCCTTCAGAGCACCAGGCGAAAAAAGAGTCATTTTAAAGGTAAAACCTACACGAGTGGCATACATATAAAATTCATTGAATAATTGCGTGAGTATGACCAGAATAAAATAGGATAGAATAAAAGGGGAGTAGATGGTATTGAGTTTTTAATATACCCAGTTGGGATCTTACAAAGTATTAGACACAAATCAAAACCCTTTAAAGTATTTCCAAAGGCTTTTGAAATACTAGCGATAAGTGCTACGACCCTACCTATATGTATACTTAGAGGTAGTTCGTCAGAAGCGTATTTACAGATGAAAATCCACTAATATAGGAGACACTTTCCACCAATGACCACCGCCAAACTAGAATAAATAACATGATAAATACTGAAAAGCTGAAAAAAGTCAATAGGCGTTCCAAATAATAATCTAGTTGGTAAGTCGTAACAAATACCCGGCCATTAAGGAGGTCTAACCAAGTTAAATAACGGTCCGGTATTATGTTTACTGTTATCTACCATCATAAATTTGTGGCAATTCTATCAATTTCTATACTTTTTCTAATAAATTAATGATATTAACTAAAAAGTATTTAGTATCACAATTCTTTCCATATTTAATGCCTTTTAGTACGTCGTAATCGCTAGATATTTTTATTATTTATTACTTGTCTCCTCATTGTTACGAATGTTCATTCTTTCTTTTAGAATCTCAAAAATGCTAATTGGGATAGAGTCTATAGCATATAGATTACGTCAGAGGAATAGGTCGGATAGGCATACAGGATGGGATCATTGAGATCTTTGACGCTCAGTCCTAATCTTATAGCAATCGAAAATATGTTTATGACTTCTTCTGCATGAGGTCCCAGTAGATGAGCACCTAAAATTCTATCGCTCCCTTGTTCGATTAATACCTTAAATCCAGAATGAGTTTCGCCTACACGCCTAGAAGAATACCAGCTATAAGTATTCTTATGATTGGTTCTAAATTGTAATCCTTGCTCTATTACATCTTTTTCACTTAATCCCACCGATGCAAGAGGCGGGATGGTGAAAACAACACTAGGAAGTCCAACATAATTTGACTTTATGCTATTTCCATTTAGAATATTAGTTGATACAATATTCCCATCATAGCTTGCTACCGGAGTTAATGGTGCACCACCTCCACCGGATGTGACATCGCCTGCTGCGTATACAATAGGATTAGAAACACTTTGAAGATATTCATTCACTTTTATTCCTCTGGGGGTATGTTCAATGCCTCCAGCCTTTAGATCAAGTTCTTCGATATTTGGCACTCTGCCTGCACCATGTACTACCATATCAAATTCTAGGGTTTTTGTCAATTTATGGTCTGCTGGGGAATTTACTACCGTAGAATAGTGTACAACTAATTTGCTATCACCTGCTGCTGAAGAAGAAGACGATGCTATTTTATCAATTTTCTCGACCTTTGTTTCTAATAGGACATCTATACCAATATTTTTGCTCTTCTGCATTAGTAGATTAACAAGGTCCGGGTCAAAGTGTGTTAAGCATCGTTTCCCGCGATGAAAAATTGTGATCTTTTTGACACCCGCGCGGGCAGCAATGTGTGCAAATTCAAAAGATATGTATCCTCCACCAATGAATGCAATATTATCAGGTAGTCGATAACTTTCAAGATCCAAAAACTGATCACTTGTATTTACATTCTCTAAACCTGGAATGCCTAAATCAACGGGTCTTGCTCCAGTTGCTATTAAGATGTATTTTGCTTTTATAATATCATTATCATTATCGTCAGCCTTCTCATTGCATTCCACTTTAATTGTGTCACTATCAATAAATCTGGCTTTTCCATGAATGGGGACAATTCCCGCCTTGATGTAGCTGTCTTCTCTCTGTTTTGGAAAAGTCTCCGTAAAGGTTCTCTTAAAGTTTATCAAGTCAAGCCAATTCAAATGAACTTTATCTAACTCGCTTATGCCTTTATTTTCATGTCTATGGTTTGCATCAATTGTTTTTGCTGCCTCAACAAGAATTTTTTTTGGTTCGCAGCCGCGTAAAGCACAAGTACCACCAAAAGGTAGTGAATCTATAATTGCGACTTTTAGTCCTTTAGAACGGCAAATTGATGCCACGGTAGAGCCTGCCGTTCCTGTTCCTACTACAATTAAATCATATACGGTTCCATTATCCAATTATTACTCAATCCTAAATAAATCAAAAAAAGCAAACTCCCTTAAAAGTTTGATTTTTGACCGATGTGACTGCTTATATTGCCAGTTCACTTCATCCTCGCCGATATCCACATAATCTTTGATGCAGTAGAACCTCTATGTACCCTTTGAATCTTTTATCGAATCTTCCAATTGATAATAGTGTATCCAGATTTGGCTGCATCAGTAGAATTTTATGCTCCTCACATTCCTAAACCGATTGAAGAAAATCGGTAAGAGTGTTCCTAGCACTCCATTCCATAATGGGATTAATGTAATAATACAAACTCAGTCCCATGTGGATAGGGTAGCGCCAATAATGTAGGTAATAAGGTAAAAAGACTTACTTTTGATAAATGGTTTACTAACCTAGTATTCTTAATTTTACAAAAGTGACAGGAACAACATTTTATAAAAACAATGAATTAATAGTACTAAGAGAACAAAATGTGAATTTTGTAACGTCAAAAACTTTAGAAATTAAATCTAATATTAAAACCCTAAAATTTTTATTGCTTTTTTTCTCGCAAAGGTTGTCCTTATCCACCAAATCGTCTTTATCCAGCCTTATATGTGTCGAGCAGTAATGCGCGGTTGAGTACGGAGCTTAGGAAACGCCCTGTAAAAGTTTTTATCTACTAATAATAAGATCATGTTATCAAGTCATACTATTCCTTATGTAGGCACGTACCAAAGGAAATTATTAAATTTAATTTTTCTATAATTATATTTTATTCATTTTTGTTCTTACTTGCATGTGCCTTCTCAGCCACCTCTATTTATAATTCAGCCAATGCCGTATCTTCCCCTTCATTTGAAATACAGGAAATGATCAACAAAAATCATGATTGGTTTCAAACTTATGGTAATAGCGATCTTAATTTAAAAAACAACTATACTGACATATTGGCTGTAAATTATCTTAGCGATAGTGAAACCTTAAATGCCACACTTTGGTTGAACGCTGGTATTAGTAATTATACAGACTTTAGCGATAAGAAGCCCCTAAACAAGATAAATTATGGAATGCTTATAGATGCTGATTCTAATTCCGAAACAGGATATAGAGGAGCAGATTATGATTTCTATTATGAATTAAGGGGTGGCAATCTAAGTGCCTATCTATATCAACTTTCATCAACAGGGGGCTACAAGTTGATAGGTTCAAACACAAACATCACGGAATCTTATGATGACTCTGGTGCATTCCTGGGTTCTGT
>WHSX01000132.1:0-307 GCA_009379865.1 Candidatus Nitrosocosmicus sp. | reverse complement strand
AGTACTGGATTTTCAAACGATGTAGTTAACATTACACTATCAGGTGATAAAAGTAGTGAGTATGCCATGGCCTCAGGTTTTAACTCTAGTGAACTAATTGTAAATGTGGAAAGGAATCAACCTCCATTATTTAAGATTGACGTTCCTAAAGAAACCCCATTGGGTATTTACTCAATTCCCTTGATTGTTACCATAAGAGAGCCTTCTGAAGCTGTAATAACAAAACCGATAAATGTAGATTCGGTGGGGGGAAAAGTAGACCCAGAATTTGAAATCTCCAAAAAGATTAATAATTGGAGGCCTAGAC
>WHSX01000131.1:7982-8638 GCA_009379865.1 Candidatus Nitrosocosmicus sp. | reverse complement strand
AATAAAGGGATGGCCCTTTCGGCCACATCCAAATTTGCAGAAGCCATCTTCTCATACGAAAAAACTCTGGAAATTGATTCAGATAATGTTAAAGCACTAAATGGAAAGTCTTGGATACTCGCAAATCAATTCCCTACGCGCATTAACGAAGCCTTGGAAACAATAAAGCGAGCATTAGGGATCGATCCAACGGATATAGATATTCTGTACACCTATGGATTCATAATGGAGCACATGGGATCTTATAAAGAATCAGTCTCCATTTACAACCACATATTAAAACAGGATCCCTTGATACCCGAGGTTTGGTACAGATGCTTTGTATCTAAAACCAAATCAAATGATGACGAATTACCTGACTCTGTATTTTACTTGAATCAAGCAATTGATCTAAACCCTGAATACGCAGTTATGTCAAAGACCGAAGGACAAAAAAAAATGTCAGGGAATGAAGCACACTATTCTATTCCCATCATGTAATTTCATAGCGGAGAATCCCTCCCAATCAGTATTGTGATTTTCTCTAGAGGCTAATTGCATTCGTGTCTTTAAATAGTCAAGAAATCATGTTCCGTTGTGCAGTCTAAAAGTGAATTATTTCTTACTCAAATTTTTATAGTAAAATTTTTCCCTGCTAAAGATGTATTAAATCAAAA
>WHSX01000131.1:0-7972 GCA_009379865.1 Candidatus Nitrosocosmicus sp. | reverse complement strand
GTCGTTTCCATGAATATTATTTGCTAATATAGTTTGTTACTATATCTGGTTTTTAAAAATGGATATTTTATGACCTGCTGGTTGGATATCAGGTTCCATGTTTAATATTCGAGGGAAAAGAACAAAAATTAATAACATGAAACGTATTTGATATTAATTGAGTATTATTGGATTTTGATAATGAAGATTTCGCAAATAATCACTGTAAACACATAAGGGAATTGGATCCACTAATCCGGTTTGTAGGCATAGCAAATAGTATGGGTACATTGGTGGGAACTTCCTACCGGGAACAATTGAATGCACTGATGAATGACGATGAGACAAAACTCTATGCCATGCAGGCGGTATTCCGCGCAGAGATTCGTGAAGATTTTCAGAAAAATCTAGGTGCACTAAATTATTCTGTGGGCAAGTACGACAAACTAATACGCGCTACGATTCCGTTAAAGAGTGTCAATGAAAACAAATATTATATCTTGATCTCATTTGATATTGAGGCCAATTCAATATTCATTATTGAAAATAAAGTTCTCCAGTACATCAAACTACTAACACAGATGTAATTAATTATTCAATATGTAGGCCAATAAAGTTGACTGATTTGAAAAGTGGTTTGTCCTTTAATAATCAAATAAATCTAACCTAAGTTGCAATTATTTGATTTTTATGTATGTAAAATTACCAATTGTTATAAGGGTTGGTGTAGTTATTATACACATGAGACAAAAATTTTCAGCGGGCAGTAAATGTGAGTGTTTTTGCCATGGGAAAGCGGGTATTATAGAATATTGTGGTTATTGTTCTTCTTCACATCGTAGAATGAATACAAATCAAAGACCCAGAAGGTAGCTATATTCTTTTTGAGAAGATGATTTCTGTTTGAAAACTAGCGAACCTAAATGACCCTTTTGATATCAGTTTTATATAATTGAGTATCTTCTTAAGATAATCAATACTTTAATCGAAAGATCGAGGAATTATTTAAGAAACTCATAGAAGTTTTCTATTTTTATGGGCTGAAAATATAGTCTGAACCATTAAACCAATAAATTTTAGACGATCAGGTTCCTTGTTTGCTACTTTGTGCTAAAAAAGTTCTTTTTGAAAGGGTTTGGGTAATCAGGTATCATGCTGATGTTATTTGACTATTCATGTTTCTTTCCAATGCTTTTCTAAATCTCCGAGTCTATTCATTGCATCAAGATTATTCTGTAAATCACAGAATACGGGCTCATTTCGGATTTTTACAAACACTTCAATGACTTGATCATTAGTAACGCCATGTTTGATGTCATAATGGATATTTCTAATTATATTTGATAATTTGCCATATTTTTTGTGTTTCCTTATCTCCCATTTTGATGCATCCTCAGGGAGTCCTTTAACATATTTTATAACGGTTTTTTCCATATTTTCAATATGCCAACTTTTTAGGGGAAAATTATTTTGGGTCAAAAAATCATCCATTATACTATATATAAAGAGGTATATAATGTTGACAAATTATTTCCGTTTCTTGTTAATAAATTAGGTCATCGTTTAATGGTTTGTGTGAATTTTTGTCATATTTTCATCTTCACTATGCATACAAGCTTTCTCTATCAAGCACACGAAGGTCCTAAAGTGAACCAAATCCATAATATCAATAAATCCTAATCATCACAATATAAGTACGTAAGTAAATGGTGCTTGTAGAATCCTTTCTTTCATTCTGATTTAGTCAAGTGGCCGCGGTACAATCTTGAAGGAAAAAGCATTAGTATTTAGCTGTGATGATCCCTTTACACGCATTCTAATTTAGGTTACCGGACTAGAAATTAACCTGTAGGAAACAGGTAACCTGTTACTCACCAATGATCTTAACTAGGACCCTTTTCTTTCTATTTCCATCAAATTCTCCATAAAAGATTTGCTCCCAAGGACCAAAGTCTAATTTGCCTTTGGTAATTGCGACAACTACTTCCCTTCCCATGATTTGTCGCTTTAGGTGGGCATCAGCATTTTCTTCGCCAGTATCATTATGTCTATACTGATTAATAGGCTCATGCGGCGCTAATTTTTCTAACCATTCATGAAAATCACGATGTAATCCTTCTTCATCATCGTTGATAAATATGCTAGCTGATATATGCATCGAATTAATTAAACATAAACCTTCTTTGATTCCACTTAGGTTTAAGATCTTTTCCACATCGGGGGTTATATTGATTAACTGGAACCTTGATTTGGCATTGAACACTAGATATTCAGTAGTCGATTTCATTTATTTAGAAACAATTTATCAATATAATAATCTAATCATCTTGAGTTTTGTTCTTAACCAAAATACAAAAAGAAACTAATGTCAAAATTCGAAAAAGCCAAGAAAAACATTGAAAAAAAAGTAAAACCCCTGAGGGGTCTATGCTATATTAATTGGTGCTGTTTTGTAGAGCAGTTGTAGATGCTAATGGATTATCGTTGTCAACTGCACCCATTGGAGCATTAGGTCCGCGCATTTGGGATAAACAATCGCCATTTTGTTGGGCATCGAAGTTAAGACTGTTACCAGTTAAAGCGTTAAATTCTGGTGCTACAGATTGTGCGTCAGAACCACTTGCTTGGTCTTGTGATGGACCTTGTTCTGCTGAACTAGTTGCTTCTTGTCCTAGTGCACTATTACCCGAACATAATTCTTCTTGACCAAGAGTTGCTGATGCATTTGGAATATACATTCCAACAATTCCTGCTACGAGTAAGGCTGAAACTATTCCTGTTAATATTTTGTTCATCAGGTTGAAAACTCTTCTATCATATTTACCCATTTTTTAACAATGTTTAGATGAATTATCTTAATTAATCATAGATGACAATATTAGTAAGGTATTCCATTTTACCCTATTCTTTAAAACTTAATAGTAATGTCCTTAATCAATCTTTTATATTGTTTTTTTGTTTTAACTTAGATTATTATCCTTACCCTAAAGATCATGTAATATTATTAGAATACTTGAAAATGTTACCGTTTTTAATACAGACTCTAATCGTATTTTCTAACAAAAAGAATAATTCTCCTTTAAATAATTAGGGTTAGAGTGAAATCAATAGAGTAAAAAATATCACTGAATTTATGGATCACTTTGTATTTTAATACTTTAAAAAAAAGGGTTCTTTTTTTAGTGAATTTTAGATCAAATTAAAGAGGCTTTTTGATACTGTTCCTAAAAGAGAAATTTTACCAACGTATAATCCACAAAAGTATTTATCACTTTGACGTCTAAGTACATACCATCATAAATTACTTGCATTACGTTAGAAGTGCTCTGTTAAATTGACTTTTTTTGGGTTAGGGACTCTTTAATCAAGTATGCTTAAATTATCAACATCAAAATAAACATAGATATGGTTGACAGAGAAAACCCTACTAGTATTACAGAATTATATCATAATTTTCTAAATCATTTAAATCATGTTCCACCAGTTGATACCTCTTTAAAGTATACTCATTTTTACTACTTGTGTTTGACAATAACTTCATTCATTTTGACAAGAATGATTACTCGTGATGGGAAAATGGTTGGAATTATATATGTATCAAAGTAAACCACTCCTAATTAATAGGATCAAATAATTTATTAACTAAAAAGTGGTTGGTAGGATTGAAATTATGATTGATTTGAAACCTCCAATTTCTCCATTTACCATAGAATTCCTTTCTCAATCTATCAGAACTGGTGAGTTGCTTCCTTCAGAATTAGCAGGACTATGCTTAGATCGAATTAAAAAATTTAATCATGTACTAAATTCTTTCATAACTGTTCGCAGTGAAGAAGAGATTTTCGCATTTGCTGAAAAATGTGATAAACGAATCAAACAAAATGATCTTTTGGATCCCTTACATGGAATTCCATACTCTATTAAAGATATGATTCACGCAAAGCACCTCAAATTTACAGCAGGGTCAAAATTTTATTCTAATTACGTTTCTAATTCTACAGCGTCAATTATAAAAATCTTGAATAGAAAAGGTGCAATTCTTATCGGAACGAATAATCTAAACGAATTTGCATCAGGAATTACGGGCAAAAATTATGTCTTCGGAGACTCAAAGAATCCTTGGGATTTATCAAGAATATCTGGAGGTTCAAGCGGCGGTTCTACTGTTGCCGTTGCTTCTGGTATGGTTGTATTTTCTTTAGGAACAGATACAGGTGGTTCTGTCAGAGTTCCAGCATCTCTTTGTGGTTTAGTGGGTATGAAGCCTACTTTCGGGTTGATAAGTACTGCTGGCGTTTTCCCACTTTCACCATCTTTAGATCATATTGGTTGGCTGACAAGGAGTGTATGGGATGCGAATTTAATTTTTAAAAGTCTATGTGATTATAAAAACTATAAAAAGGTAAGAAAAAACGCATTGTTTATCTCCAAACCTTTGGGAACATCAAAATTAGTAATAGGAATTCCAAATGGATATTTTCTAAAAGTCATAGACCCTCGTATTAAAAAAATGTTTATTGATTTCTTACAGATTGTTTCACAAACTCCAATATTGGTAAAAAATTTTGAGTTAAAGTATACGAATAACTTTTTCTCAAGTTGGAAGAAGGTGAGATTGTATGAGGCTTCAAAGATTCATGCGGATAGACTTGAATCAAATACTGGCCAATTTGGGTCTGATGTGATGAAAATGCTCATTGAGGGAACTAATATTAGCATTGATGATTACATTCAAGCCAAAAAACAAATAAAAAAAATTAAGAATGAATTTATGAACCTTTTTAGTAGTGGAATTAAAGCAATTCTAGTACCAACTACTGTTATTTTGGCACCCAAGCTCCGAAAAGTCGATATAAAAATTGATGGTCTCCAACTGAATGTTCGAAAGGCTTTGCTGAGGAATACCGTATTATTTAATAGTATCGGGCTTCCCGCAATTACAATTCCACTGGGATTTGTTACTGAAGAAGCAAATATACTTCCTGTGGGTCTTCAAATAATTGGTCCCCAGTATGAGGATCATTTAGTTTTATTTATGGCAAAAAAGATAGAAGAACTTGTTGGATCAAATAGTGTGTTGAATCCAGTAATTAGTAAAGAGGTTCAATTTTAATTCACTACTGATTATCAAGAAACAAAATAATTTAGTCTGGTTTGAGAATTTTTTCTTGCAATGAATAATAAAGTCTAGTTATTGATGATCTCATATGAAACCGCAAGATTATCCAACTTTTGTAAATAGTTGTTGAAATTCATACTGATGATAATTAAAAATGAAAATTTAAAGTATAGTAAATTCAATTAGAGGGTGATTGATCTAATGGATAAAAAACTACTTCTAGAAGAAATGAATGCAAATCAGGTTAAGAATATCGTTAACAACAATTCAATTGCATTCATTATTCTCGGTTCATGTGAAAATCACGGGGACCATCTACCTTTTGGTTCTGACTTTATGTTTCCAATGAATCTTACAAAAATCATATTAGAAAAAATTGTCAACAACAATCCTTCTTCAGATCATAACTATTTCATATTACCTGTCGTGCCTTACGGAGTTAGTATACACCACAATGATTTTCAGATGACCATGAGTCTAAAATTTTCAACAATGATTTCTGTAATCGAAGACATCCTAGATAGTTTGGCAAAAAATGAAATTAAAAAAGTACTAGTAATAAATGGTCATGACGGTAATATTGCACCAATTGAAGTAGCTTCTCGAAATTTAAAAGACAAGTATCCTGATATGGTTATTGCTTGTCTTGAATCCTGGTGGGTACTAGTTGGACAAAAAAACATAAGTATCTTCAATGTGTGGAAGGGGCTAGGTCACGGTGGGGAAGCAGAAACTTCTGCTATGCTGGTTGTAAGACCTGATTTAGTTGACCTAAAGTCGGCACCAGATCAGATTATTCCAAACCTACCTAGCGATGATATTCGACTTTACTGGAAATTTAGTGAGCTGACCAGGACCGGAGCAACTGGTGCTCCCAGAGAAGCATCAGTTCAAAAGGGACAAGAAATTATAGATATTCTCGAAAGAGTTGTTTTAGATTTCATAAACAAGATGAACGGCAGTAATTGGAGATATGGGGTATCAACAAGTAATTTCGAATAGGTTTCTTATTTGGCGTGGAAATCCAATTTTTCGCGATTTTCAGTACTCTCTTTATTGCAATCATCATTAATTGTTATCCTGATGTCTGTTTGCCGACGGTCGTTTCGGAAGGATTATGCATCAATCGATCAAAGGAGTAACCAGTTTGTATTTTAACTGGATAGTAGTTTGTATTTGTACTGTTTTCCAATATTGGAAATTTTCTAGGATAATTTCTGTGCCAATCTGGAGACTCTTTTTCCTAGTGCTCGCGCTACCTTGGTATCTGCGTCGGTAATTTCTTTATTTGACATCGGTCCTACAATTCTACTAGGGCCATAGGGACTTCCACTCTGGGTTAATTCGGGAACAGCATAAGGGACACCTACAATTATCATGCCATGGTGAAGCATAGGAAACATCATTGAAATAGCAGTCGTTTCTTGACCGCCATGAACCGAAGCCGCTCCAGTAAATACCGCACCTAACTTGTCAATAAGTGATCCATTCATCCACAATTCGCTAGTTCGATCCCAGAGAGCCTTCATAGGTGCAGCCATATTTCCAAACCTTGTCGGTGACCCAAAAATAATTGCATCATAATTGGGCATTTCCTTTATTAAATCTTCAACTCTACTGGTTGGATATCTATTAGTCAAGTCTTCAACAATTTTTGACCATTCGGGGATTTGTGAAATTACTTCAGCTGGAACGTCATCTGCAATTCTTCGAAGCGTTACACTTGTATTTGGAACCTCTTTTGCTCCATATGCAATTTCCTCGGCCATCTTAGCAGTGTTTCCATATCTTGAATAAAAAAGAATAAGAATTTTTGAGATTTTTTCAGGCATAATTAAATAGTTTTCATTAAAATATATAAATTACGTATATAACATAAAATGTTACAATTTCTCAATCGTTCAACTTCAATGGTTGCTAAAAAAGGGGCCGTGATTGCACACATCTTCATTTGATCGCTTATAGGAAGTTTATTTCTTGGATATGGACCATATCAAAACAGGATAAAACTTAATATTCGTAATTCCTAATACCGAGTAATAATTGGGAATTCTAAGTTTCTTAATAGGTTTAGCGATATCCACTTTTCTAATTTATGTAGTTACAAAGTTGATGGGAGAGAAAGAAGGATTAAAAACTGCCTTCTTTGCTGCTCTTTTAGGCTCAATTATGTTTGGGATTGTTACTTATATATTTGGAAATGGATTTTTTGCAGCCGCTATAGGGGGTATTATATGGTTAATATCGCTCAAGTGGCTTTATAGCACAGGATGGCCCAAGGCTATTTTGATTGCAGTTGTCATCTGGATCGTAGTATCAATAGTTGGTATCTTTTTGCCAACATTTCCAAATCCATTTTAACTTTTCCAAATCTTTTCAAATTTAGAACATTGAGATAACTATTTTGATAACTATATTCAATATCACCAGGGATCATTGAATTATTGTTGGTGATATTAGAACTAAGAAATTTATCATATTTTAACCTGACATATTTAATAACATGTCTTTCTATCTTTGAACATGTAAAAATTTTAATAGAAAGGGGTAATCAACCATTTTATACAACCACTATAATCCTAAGGCTAGTCCTGAGAATCGACTAATTGTACTCTTTAGTTATCGCTAGGCTGTCTAAAATACTTCAAAGGATGAATGCAATCCCAGATATATCTTATTTTAGTTACTAGTTATGGATGATTGACTTGCAATATGTCTTGATTTATTATCCACAAATAATGCTTTTTCTTGATTATTTTGGTACAGTAGCATTTGCAATTACAGGAGCATTCAAAGCAATAGAACAAAAGGCCGACATCGTAGGAGTAGTTATTCTTTCTGGTGTTACGGGACTTGCAGGGGGATTGATGCGAG
>WHSX01000130.1:3026-8641 GCA_009379865.1 Candidatus Nitrosocosmicus sp. | reverse complement strand
ATGTGAGTTGGATCGTCTTTGTTAGAAGTAGTAGTAGTAGTTGTGTTATTTTGTGGTGGTGATGATGACTTTTTGAAGAACTTACATACATGTTTTTGACCTGTAGAGAATTCTTTGTATGTACTGTCGTCCCAGTAAATATGTTCTTTACATCCCTCATTATTGCATGGTTTGATTGATACATCCTCACCCCATTCGGTTGTAGCTGGTACGAATTGACTGGTCATTTCAAAACCCCCCTTCCTACACTTTCTAACGCTCTTCTATTGGCCGCTTTAATGAGACTTACCGAGTCAATATCTGCTTTATTTGCTGACTCTTTGGGTTTTTGTTCAGAAGCTGCTAGAACTTTCTCGTAGACAAAATACATAAGTTCGTGTTGATATAGTTCTTCTTGGGAGGTTGCTCCATCACAGACTAAACGGTCATTATTGGTAATTGAGTTACTCTTTACTTGCAAGGTGTTTGAATAGCTCAATTACTAGCAACCTCCTTTATCGGATTTTCTAGTTTCAGTTCTTTTAGTTTCTCTACAACAAGTTCACGAATTACTAATTTCTTGGGTAGATCAAAATATCTACTCAAAATTAACAATCCGTCACTTGTATTAACATCCACTAACAAATTAGTGGTGTTATTTTTCGTATATGTTTGTGACATATTGTAAATATATTGATGACATAATTATAATATAAACTTTTACTATATCAATTATTCGAATAAATATTCCATAAAACCATAAATAACACATTAATACTATGTTAATTACATATTGACAACAAAGTCTGTTCGTAATAGATCTAGTATTGCAACTGTAGCTATTCAAAAATCCATATATGAAATGGTAAAACAAACAGCTGAGCAAAAGGGGAAAACAATACAGAATTATATTAATGAAACTTTGCTAATGAATGTTGAACGTGATAAATTCCTCAAGGTATTTGCACCCTATTTATCTTTAGAGCATGCAAGTGACAATACCATTTTCTTACATGATGATAAATTAGATAAAACAGTTTTAATCAAACTAAAATTCCAGGATAATAACTCCTTTGACAGTTCAGTTCAGGTATTTTGTGAAACAGATGACTCTTTAGAATGTGTGCATGTTAGGTTTGCAATGGCTTTACCCGAGCTTATGCAACTTAATTTAAAGAGATCAAAGAAGCATGTTGATGGGGGGAAAATAAAATGACAGTGGCAACTACTCTCACTATATTGTAATGCCCATCCATCGCAAGAATTTCAAGAACAAGCATATGGCTATGACTCCCCCTACATTGAATACAGTATTGAGTACTAACTCCCTAACTAATTTGAGTAATTGATCTGACAATCGAATATGTCAATTTAATATATTGATTTCTAAATATAAATAAAATTCAGGGCGAACCTATAATACGACATGGGATTATAGTGTATGGAAATACATGCTCACATGAACTCAAGCAAGTATTATAGATCCACCCTGTATGATGGAATTCTGACCCTTGCAGCTTTATCTCGTTTTCAAAGTTGCAGGGTAAGCTACTCCATCTACTATTTAGGTTTTTCTCCATTTTTTGAATTGAGATTGAACTTGATTGGATCTAGCTTGTTTAAATAATTGTCAAGAAAATGAGGATGAAATGACAAGATATCAGTTACAAGCATAAAAAAAGAGATAGAGAGAAATAGATTATTTTCCTCCTACCCGATTAAATAAGTGTGCTAATTTCCTTAAGAAAGCTTTGTAATGCTTTTTACTACCTTCAGAAGAATCATTGGAGTTCTCAATTGTCATGTCTAAGTAAATCCTTGATTTCTACATAAGCAATATTTAACATTGACATGAGATATTTAACTAGTAAATTCTAGAATAATTAAGTTAATAAGAAGAGGAAAAGAGAGAGTGGAAGAGATAGAAAGAATAGTAAAGGCATCAATTAGAAGTTCGCATGGGGAACTTTCTCATGCTTTTGTATCTCTCTTTTCTTTTTCTTAGTATGATAAGACTGAGTAAATCGTGCTTATACGATTCATCTACTTGTTATTTCCATCATCATGGTTTTATAGTGGTATAATGACCGAGCCAATTTTATTCCGATGAGATACTTATCACATGATTGTAGCCTTTATTACCTTTCGTCTCCTCTATGATTTGGCTGTCCTGAGTTTGACATCTTAGGATTTAGGTGAAATTTTATAGGAGAAAATACTATTTATCAATGATCTAGATTATCATTTCTTATTACATACTTAGAAATTGAGAATCTATATTATTGCAATAGCTATCTTGTTTAAACAATTTTCAGGAATCTTCAAAGTAAAGTCAGGAAAATATGAGGATAAAATAATTATCAATATGAAAGGAGATCAGCAATTTGTTGTTGTGCATAGTTCGCATTCAAACATTTCCTGACCTCCCTTCACATAAGAATGGTTGAGTATTTTTTCATAATTTGTTTGTAAATAAACAAAGTTACATCACAATTTTTAAGTCTTTTGGTTTTTCATGATTTTATTGTATTTGTGTAGATCATTTTATATTAGAATTTTATAAAACTGCATTAAGTTTTCAATTAATTATATTGATGTATCTGGAATCAAGAAGGCTATTTGTTTAAATAATTGTCATAGTTAGCTCTGCAAAAGCATGAGTGATAAGAAGAATGATAGCGATAATAAACCAGATATAGAAATTGTTCGACGATTGTCCTTTATTCGCTATATGCATACTCAAGGCGCATATTATGCAAATCAATCTGAACCTGTTTCATCCATTTCCATCCTTTTGTTCCATGACAGTGTAGAGTTTTTTTTACAATTAACCTGTAGATTTACGAATATAAATTGTAAGGACTGTTATTTTATGGATTATTTTTCTAGAATACAAACTAAAACGAAGGTCAATTTGAAAAAAAGGGAAGAAATGAGGTTACTCAATGATCTTAGAAATGATTTGAAACACGAAGGCCGATTAATATCTAGATTACACATAGATGAGGTTAGGTCAAATGTTCTGGAATTCTTCAAAGAGAATACTTCACTTGTATTCGGCATGGACTTTGACTCTCTATCCTTGATTGAATTTGTAGAGTGTTCTGTTGCAAAAGAATTATTAGTTAAAGCACAAGAGGATATGAAAAACTTAAAGTCAACAGAAGCAGCAAACAAGATCTCGATAGCGTTTGATTACTTGATAAACGATTATCTGAATGAAACATTTGGGTATGATAATAATCCTACGAAGCACTTTAAGAAGGAGGAAGGGAGGGCTAAATATTTTGGCCTAAATTACTCGGATTATCTAAGGTTTCGCAAGCTAGTATCAACTCCTTTCAGGGTTAACGGGATGGGACTAGGCATCCCAGCCAATACACGAGAATATACGAAAGAAGAAAACCAGTTTTGTTTAAATTTTACTGTAGGAACTGCCATGAAGATACAAAAATATCTGCATTCGGATGTGTATGATTAACAATCTTGTAGCAATATTTGACTCTTTCATCAAATGGATACTTTGTATTATTTGTAGATCATATTCCTAATTTCTGTTTTATTTCTGCTAGTTCAAGGCTCATTTCTGATAATTAGTTACCCGCCCATTTTTCTTCTAGTCTTTGAACTCTTTGAGCCATTTCCGCAAGACTGTCTGCTCTCATCTTGTAAAAGTCTACCTGTTTTTGTAATCTGTTTTCGTTGTTTATTGTTAAAAGGTCTACAGCTTTAAGATATTCTTGCAATATTTCTTCATCTTGGGGTTTGTAATATACTTTATCCAGACCTGTTGAATGTCCTACTAACATCTCTCTGATTGTTTTATCAAGTTTTGAGCGTTGCATCTGTGTTACTGCAAAGATACGTAGAGAATGACAGGGATGTAATTCATGTCGTATTTTAGCACAATCGCTTAAAGACATTGTTTCTGTGGATATCGTTTTATCACGTAACCCTAGCTGTATTAATTTTGAAACTATGATTTGACCTGCTAGGGTTTGTTTGTGTATTGGTTTTTTAGAACGTATGGAATTTGTAAAAGGTAGCAGTTGTGATTTGTCAAACTGTCTAGTGATAAGATACGAATCTCCTGGAGTCCAGTTACCATTTTCATGATCTACTGTTAAAGAGGATTCACCAAATCTTTTTCTCATTTGCAAGTATTCATCTATTGATTTAGCACATTCGGGACTGCAAAAAGCAGAGTATTTGTCTTTGGGGGAGTTTGCATATACTGTTATTTGGTAAACATGATTTCCTTGGTTGTCTATATTCCATCTTTTTAGATGTTTTAATTTTATATCAGGTAACGCTCCTATTCTCATACCTGTGGAAGCCATCAAAAGTATTACTGCTCTACCTCTTTCATCTTGTAATGATAAAAGCTTTGAGATTTCTTCAGTAGTATAACTTCTGTATTCGTATTTGTTTACATTTTCACCTACAAACTTTGATATTTTTTTACGATTCAAGATCACATCGTTTATAGAAAAAAAGTGCATCAGGGAAGCCAAATATTGAGATAGTGTGGAAGTCGATAATCCTTCTTTATCTTTCATTTCTAGGATCTGTTCAATAATGTCTGCTTCTAAAACTCTGGGATTTGTTGTCAAGATTTGGTCCATGTCTTTAGATTCATACTGAGGTAAGGATAGAAATTTACAAAGGTATAGAGAATATGATCTTTTTGCAGATGCAGAACGCATCGAGTTTAAGAAATTTCTATATGCTATGTGAGTTTTAAAGTCAGATTTTGTGTTTTTTACAAAAGCGGTTGTTTCAAATCTACCCATCTTGATTACTAGCTATTATTTAAATAAAGTAGCTATTAAACATAGTATATCCTTAGTTTAACTGTATATGAATCAAATAAATTAAAAAAACATTTATAATTTTTAATAAAGTATTATGCATTATCAGATGACGTGGATTAAGGTAGCCAGTAAAGACGACATTCAAGAAGGCAGTGGTAAGGAACTTAACATTAATGGGCAAAGGATAGCTCTATTTGTAACAAAAAACAAGTATTACGCTATCGAGGCACTTTGTAGACATCAGGATGGTTCTTTAGCACCAGGAAAAATTAGTGGAGAAATTGTTGAGTGCCCTTTGCACTTTTGGCATTACAATATTAGAACAGGCGAGCTACTAGATTATATGGAGGGTATAAAATTAACCACCTTCCCAGTTCAAATTAGAAAAAATGAAATTTATCTAGACGTTTAATTTTTTTGCAAAGATTCCTTTAGAAATGAAATTAAGTAATACATTAACAAACAAATTAGAAGAAATAAATACAGCCGACGATGTAATTAAGATTTACCTCTGCGGTGTTACCGTTTATGACGACTGCCATATCGGGCATGCAAGGACTATAATAGTTTTCGATGTATTAAGACGGTACTTAGAAAACCAAGATGTTAAGGTGATATTCATACAAAATTTTACTGATATAGATGACAAGATAATAGCCAGGGCTAGTAGTGAACATACGGATGCTGAATATATTTCTCGAGTTTATACAGAGAGTTATTTTAGAGATTTTGATGCCCTAAACGTAATGAGAGCCACATCATATCCTAAGGTAACAGAGCATATTCCAGATATCATTGACTTTATAAGCAAACTAATTGAGA
>WHSX01000130.1:0-3016 GCA_009379865.1 Candidatus Nitrosocosmicus sp. | reverse complement strand
GAAAAATAAAGCTTATGTGGGATTTAATGGAATTTACTTTAGGGTTAGGTCCTATCAAGGATATGGTAAGCTGTCCAAAAAGGACCAAGATTCGATAATTTCTGTTGCGCGGATTGAAGTCGATGAGACAAAAGACGACCCACGAGACTTTGCTTTGTGGAAATTTAGTTCCGCCAAACCAACTTGGACTAGTCCGTGGGGAAATGGAAGACCAGGATGGCACATTGAGTGTTCAGTCATGGCTTCAAAATATCTAGGAGCAAATATCGATGTACACGGAGGAGGCCAGGATCTAGTTTTTCCTCATCACGAAAATGAAATTGCTCAGTCTGAGGGATTATTCGAAACCGAATTCTCGAAATTATGGATGCATGTGGGGATGGTAACAATAAACTCTGAAAAAATGTCGAAATCAATCGGAAATACAATTAAGATTTCAGAACTATTAAAAGAAGTAGGTCCAAATGTAATTAGGCTTTTTTGTCTTTCTTCTCATTATACGAAGCCGCTAGATTACACGCCGAATATAATTGAGGAAACAAAACGCAAATGGAGTCAGATTTCTAATGCCTACCATGAATTAGAGTATCGTACAAGGAACTCATTCATTTATGAAAATTTTGATTCCGTTCAACAACCGATGCTAGAAGAGTTAACAAATTACCTAAAATTGTTTGAAGAATATCTCAATAATGATTTGAATTTTGCAAATGCATTAACTGTATTTCTAAAATTCACTACGAGGATTAATAATTTTTTTTCCGTTGATACTCCGGTAGATATTGAATTCTTAACAAAAACTTTTGGCCTGTTAAAAAAATTCATGTTCGTAACTGGATTGAATATCCCCCAGGTATCTCAGAAGGAGATAGAGGAGATAGAGGAGCAAATATACAAAAGAAACTTGTACCGCTCTGAAAAAAACTATCTGGAATCTGATAAAATAAGACTACAACTTGCAAATAGATTCAATATCGAGCTGATAGATCATAAGGGATTTACTTTATGGAAGAAGCGAGCAATTCATGTCCAAAAATAAGTATTTGAAATTTCTCAAACTTGATCAGAATGAATTGGAATAGAAGAAATTTCTGCAAGAATTTTTAACTAAGTAATTCCATTTAATAGTATGAACAAATCCAATAGATTAAAGACTATATTCTTGATTTCTTTATCCTCAGTAGCTCTTATTTTGTTATTCTATGTTAATGTGGCATCAGTTCAAACTGCTCAGAATGATTACGCAAACTATTTTGCCACCTTCACCCAAAGTTCAGCGAATCTAACCAGGGCTTTTCAAGATGAAATAGGGCTCTGGCAATTGGGGAGTGTATCAAATGAAACGATGGCTGAATTGACCAATACCTATTTGGTAAATTTTACTAAGCAGATGAATGATTTTAACCAAACGGAATCTCCAGCTGCCTTTGAGTCTGCAAAGATCAGTTTGTTAAACTCTTATAATAACGAGATCAAAAGTTACCAATATTTTAGGGATTATTTATTGAGTGGTAACGAATCTCTAAACGACGTTTCCACCAACTTCCTTTCTGAATCTCTAAAAGATGAAGCCATGTCTTTTAAATCATTCAAAGAAGTAACAAACAAAACATCTTGATAAGTTAAGATATTTTGCATCATTTAGATAAAACAACTATTTTGAAAAAATAGTCCCAGCCGGTATAATTGAATCTGGTGGAATCTTGCGACCCGGGAGGATGATAACTGACGCGCCTATAGAACTATTATTAGAGACTACTGCGCCAAAATGATTTCTCCCTGTATCTATTAATTCATTATTGATCCGGTATTGGACGTTTTTTCTTGTAAGTAAAACGTTTGCAGTTCCAGAGTAACCGCCAAACCAAACGTTCTTTCCTATTATGCTATCCAAAATTACGTTATGGTGGGAAATTTTTGCATTTCCTGCGAAATAAGTTTTTCCGATTTCACAGTTAAAGCCTATATGTGTGTTATAATCAAGCATGCTGTTGCGGATTAACGACCCCATGCCAATAAAGCTACCATTACCTATGTACGATGGTCCTTTAATCTTTGCGAAATCATCTATCACAACATTGTCTTCAATGACACACGGACCTTCAATAATAGCAGTTTTCGCAATTGTTGCTTTATTGGAAATAATGGAAAATGTTACTTCGTTGTTTAGGAGTTCCTGTATAATGTCTAAGAATTCCCACGGATACTGAAATTTGTAATATTCAATACTTTTTCTAGTGGACCTCTTTCCTATGACGGTATTACAAGGGAGAAACAATAAGTCGTTGTTTGTAACGAGTGTATTTTGTTGAATATGATTGTCGGAGTTTCCGATATTGTTTTTCTCGGTGACCCCAAATTTATTGGGAACCGTTAATTCGCTTTTTATTAATTTACCGTAAGTATTTTCATCAATTTCCTCTACTGGTATATCGGTGGTAGATTTAATAATGTTTGAAATAAAATTTAATTTTTTCGGAACGAATACAGTCTCTAAATCGTACAAAGAATTAATCAGTTCTACGTTCCTTGTGATCAGGGCTCTTCCAAAAAGGTATAAGGAACAATTTGAAGGGATAGAACTATCGACCTCACTTTCGTTATAATCTAAGAACGAGTAGGAAGTGGATGAGGACTGCAAAAATATTATTTTCATTGAACCTGCTATCTCTTTTGTAATTTAATATAATTGGATTTTGGAACAAGTTTCATAAGTTTTTACTGGGGAAATAATAACAGTTAAGTGATATGGAAGAATGTCGCATAAGTTTAATACTTGTGTTTTGATATTTTTCTTGCTTCAATGAGATCAAGGAAGTAAAACAAGTATGTCCTCTCATTAACTTTTAGGATCCAAGGAATAAATGCCTCCTTTTTTGTCCTGAGAGTAACTTCAAAACCTTTTTTTTCCAAGGTAGAACGCAATATCTGGTCATTCATATTCCTATTGTAAACTATCTCGCGATTGTAATCGTAAGGGGTAGTTGTAATGAATAGAGAATGCGGCTTTAGGAGA
>WHSX01000012.1 GCA_009379865.1 Candidatus Nitrosocosmicus sp. | reverse complement strand
AGCAATAGAAAAAATGTGACACCTGATGAACTAGCAAGAATCATGCGGAAACTTCATGAACACCATGAAAATATTTCCAGAAATGCATCACGATTAAATATTTTAACAAATAATCTCTTAGACGTTGCAAGATTTGAGTCAAATAAAAGTGGGACCATTATACTACAAAAAGAGAAAACAGATTTAGTTAAAGAGATAGATGATGTTGTTGAGTTTGAATTCGGCGAAAAAATAAGCGATAAAGGCATCAAAATAAATTTTATGAATGATAGTTTAGGCGAGAATTGTTGGGTTCATGCCGATAGAATGAGATTAAATCAAATCCTAAATAATTTAGTAGATAACGCTATAAAATTTTCTAAAAAAGATGGTAGTATCGACATAATAATCAAAGAGAACGATGGTTTTGGCTTTGACTTAGATAAGAGAGAATTTGACCATACTAACTTTACTACTGGTAGTAATGGTAATAGTAGTAACAACCCAGACGACTTGATACAAGAAGGAATTAAGAACGTAGAAAAAGAAAAGAAAGGACAAAATATAGAAAAGGGGGAAGAAATGGTATATGTTGGTATATCTGATACTGGTAAAGGAATATCTTCCAATATGCTGACAAAATTATTTCAAAAGTTTACTACAGACTCTGATTTTGGAACCGGTCTTGGACTATTTATTACCAGAAAATTAGTAGAGGCTCACGAGGGAAGAATCTGGGCTTTTAACAATAATGACGGAATTGGCTCTACTTTTGTGTTTAGTTTACCTAAATGAGTCCTGGATTTAAGGACATTTTATTGATTTTATAAGATTATTCTTATCTCTGTACCCAAAATTCACCAAGTGTAATCGATCGCCAGCTATATCTAACAAATTAGTTGTGTCTATTATTCGGGCATCCTACACAAATGTTTTTCTAAAGTTATGGGTGCCTAATTGATTAATACATAATATCGCTTTACTCCTACATTTCTATTTCTTGTTAATGCAGATATTATGTCTGATAATTTATTCAAAATTATGCAGTTCCAGAGTCATATCAATGCTAATGATATATATTGTATGAAAAACCCATAAGCAAGAAATATTTAATAATAATACTACTAATCATAGTATATTGTCAAATAAAATAGATCCTACTCTATATGGAGAATAGGAGCCAATAAAATATCGATTTCGATACTTGCCTGTTCATATGGCACTTCTTCACACTGGAAAAGTTTTAGCATTTGGAGGATCTGGCAATGACCCAAACTTCTTAGAACATCCTCATCCTGCGGAGATATTTGAACCTGATAAGATAGGAGAGAATAATGGCCATGTCTATGAAATATCAAACGAAGGAATAGATGGTGATATTTTTTGTGCTGGTCATGCCTTTATGGAAGATGGTAGGTTACTTGTTGTAGGCGGGACTTACAAATATGACCATTCCGTTCTTGGTATTCCTATTCCTCCTTTTCGTGGAATAAATCATTGTTATGTATTTCATCCTGAGACATTAAAATGGGAACGAATTCCTAACATGAAATATTCTAGATGGTATCCTAGTTGTATTATGACTTCAGATAAGACTGTTGTTGTTATGGCAGGTCTAACAAAAAACTTTCCTTGGGTATTTCTAAATAAGATTGAAACTTTTGAAAATGGTAGAGATTGGAAGCAAGATCTTGATTTAGATAGGTGGCTGCCTTTGTATCCCAGATTACATTTACTTCCAAATGGAGAAATTTTCTATGCTGGATCTTTTAATACGCACTATACATTTTCGTTTTCTGTTAAAGGCTTTCCAAGCGCAACTCTTGACCTTGCTACCCGAAAATGGAAAACAATAGGTAATCCAAACAACATAAACAGAGAAGAAGGAACAACCGTATTACTACCATTGATACCTCCAGACTATACCGCAAGAGTACTATTGGTAGCAGGGGGAACCCCTCAAGGTAAAAATGCCATTCGTGATGTTGAAATGATTGATTTTTCAAGTAATGATCCTAAGTACAAACCATTTGCATTACTATATCATGAGAGATACTATGCCTATCCCGTCATACTGCCAGATAAAAAAATACTAATATTGGGTGGTAAAACTGGGCCCAAAGGTCATTTACACTCGGATCCGACCCCTTCTCATCATGAACATGATGAAGGTGAATTACATCATCATCCTGACGCAATTTTGGAGCCTGAACTTTTAGAGTTTGATTCAAAGGTATGGAAGCCCATGGCTGACATGAAATTGGATAGGTTATATCATGCAAATGCGTTGTTGCTGCCAGATGGACGGGTTATGACTGCGGGAAGCAACCCTGACAGGGAACATCAAGAGTTGCGAATAGAAATTTTTAAACCTCCATATCTCTTTAGAGGTGAAAGACCTCTGATAATAAAATGCGATTCAGAAACTCACTACAATACTACCATAGAAATTGAAACGCCTAATTCAAGCATAATTAAGGAAATCTGTCTAATTCGTCCCTCTAACACCACCCACTGCGTCAATCCTGAACAGAGATAAATTGGATTAGAGTTTGAAAGAAAAAGTGATTCTATATTACAGGCTAATATATCAAGAAACGTCAATCTAGCACCACCAGGTTATTATATGTTATTTATATTGAATACCAAAGGCGTTCCTTCTATTGCCCATTTCATAAGACTAGTGTCATAAATCCTTCTCCTGTTGTTGTTGTAATTTTGTTTCCAACTACTATTTTCTCACTTTTATTTATTTTGAGTCCTAATAAATTAGTAAAATTACATCGTGCACGATGGGTTTGGTAATAGATATATTACGAGTTCAAATTCCTTAACCTCTTATTTAATTACTAAGAAATAGTAAAATAATCAACAATCTTTTCAGATCTTTTCAAATCAAATAAAGTAGTATTATCGCGATAAAAAGAATACTTTTTGAATTCCTGAGGTGGAGAACAGATTAAATAACAATTCCGTAATGTTATTATACTTATTTTAGAATAAGTATCATTGAATAAAATAATGTATAAAACTAAAAAGAATGTATTATTTTCAGTCAAAATCATGCTGTACTTTACATTAATTATAAATATTTTAACATTATATTCAATTTTTGGAGGACTCGTTTATGTCTAACGAAGCTCAAGCAAGGGAGTCTGTTGAAAGTTTCCCTATACAAAAAGCCACCGTAGACGACATAGAAATCGAATATAGAGTTATTGACCGCAAAAACTCTATTGGGGATGTTAGCAAGGCGCCACTCCTTTTCATTGCTGGCTTGCGCATAACCATGGATATGTGGCAACCCATAATACTGAACGAGCTTGCTCGGTCAAATCGAAGTGTCATAATCTACAATAATAGAGGCACTGGAAACTCAACCGGTGGAACCAAAGATTACACGATTAGCCAGCTTGCTAATGATGCTGCAGGTTTATTAGATGCACTCAATGTGTAGAAAGCACATATTATTGGATGGTCAATGGGTTCATATATTGCAGAGGAATTGGCACTCTTACATCCAAATAAAGTTAGTAGTCTTATTTTATATGGTTCAGGTCCTGGTGGAGACAAAGCAATACCTTCAAGTGCTCAACTAATGCAAACATTGGGTGGAGTTTCTGGCACTCCTGAAGAACAAGCCAGACAAATTCTTTCGTTTTTTCCCCCACAGTCCTGGCTTCTTAACAATCCAGAGTACATAAATTATTTTCCACTCCTTAAAAGTACGGTATCTGTTGAAACTACACAAAAACAAGCACAGGCAATAGTTGGTTGGAATGGAATATACAGTTCTCCTTCAGTGATTGTTCAGCCAACTTTAGTTTTGGTAGGTACAGAAGATATAATTACTACACCTAAAGCTGCATTGTATTTAGTTGAAAAAATACCTTTAATATCTCTAGTGCAGGTTAAAGATGCGGGTCATGGATGGATGTATCAGTATCCCGAAAAGTTCACCAAGGTGGTACAAACATTTTTAGATATTATTTAGACAACACTCGTTATCCTTTTGTTCCAATATCTATATAGTATTTAATTTCATTTTGAATTCATTAAAGGCAAACCTTTATGACAAGACTGAATATGACAAAAAGTCTGCAATTATGGTGTCGGATCTTATTGATATAATAGAAAAGATAGGGATTTTACACCAAAATATATGACCTTAGACCAACAAAATGAATTCAAAAAAGATCTCAAAGACCATTTAAAAAATAATGTTGCGCAAAGTAAAGGTCGCGATGGAGAAAAGAGAACTTATGCATCATTGTTGAATGGTCGATTCAAGTTGTGTGGGGAAATTGTGCGAATAGAACTAAGAGGAGATCGAAATGACATATCAAATAAAGCATTTGATCTTTCCACTAATACAATAGAAAATCTGATTTCCCAAGGAGAAAAGGATACAAGGGATATTCTCGATAGATTAAAGGAAGAATGTAAATAAAAGAACGTTACAAATAACGAGATCATTTTACTGAGGCCCAAAAAATAATCTTTGTGGACCTCGAATCCATACTATAAGATCGCGTATTAACATGAAAAAAATTTTATAATAGTTATTTTTAACGTCATTAACATTGATTAACGTGAGGTGGATGGGATTTGAACCCTCCACTTGAATTCACGGGTTTGTATTGAACTAACCTGTTAGTGTGACCACTTATAGATACATTTTAGATACCTGTATTGGAATTTTAATCTATGCCTTTCAGACGCGGGTTCCAACCAAAAAAGCATCATAATCTTGAAAATGCTTGATTGACGCAATGTCAGGGCACGGTGGGCTTCAGTACGCTATCAGCCCATCTTTGTGGGTTCTAGCATTTCATGACCCATGTATTGTTATATATTACAATGCCTGCCTTATACTAAAATCATGACTACCGTGATATCCTTAAAGTCTAAGGATGGAATTATTTTAGCAAGTGACAGCCAAGGTACATCTTCAAAAGTTAAAACCACTATTAAAAAAGTTTTCAAAATAAATAGTCATGCAGGTATAGGTGCTTCTGGAGATAGTTCCCAAATTGAATTATTTGTTGATGAACTTAAACAAAACTTTCAGAATGAAATTGAATTGGAATCGGGATTTAGAACCCAAATGTATAGTATTATGGTGAATTTGCATCGATTATACAACTATAACCACTCATTTTTGTGTGGATATAGTGGAGCACGATTGTTCTTTACTCCTGTCTCACTAGTAGCTGTAAAACCAAAGAACGGGGATTCATATATTTATCGGATGGGTTTTGGAACAACGGGAAAAAACAATGAAATATCTCCCTATATATATAAGGTAAATAGTGATTATGTATCTATAGGTTCTGGTTCCACATTTGCACGCCTGGTTCTCACACAACAAGACAGACTTTATTCTGCAATAAATATGAAAGTATCTGATTTATCGACGGAAAACAATGTTGGAATAGCAACATATATTATTAATGAAATAAAGCAATTGGACCTTGAGACGGGCGGTAAGACTCAGATTGCAATAGTTGACCGTGACGGTTATAGGGAACTTTCATATGATGAGCAAAACAAATGTCATCAAATTATGACCGATAACCTTTCCTCTTCTCTGAACGAATACTTTTCGAATAAGGATAAAACAAGTGAAATTGTTAAATGGCTTTTTCCATATGAGTAACCGATTTTCAATTGCTTTGTGTTTTTAATTCTAAAAGAAATGACTAATACTCATATATCTTCATTTGATATTTTGCTAATTGTCTATATTCAAGAATTTGGGCCTCTGCGATAAATTACAAATTATTTCAAAATTTCTAAAAGCATATGCATTTTGCCGATATTAAATTCTCCTACATTCATGTTTGTATATTATGATCAAGCATTATTTTGTTATAGAATCTTAAACGTTGTATCAATTGTAAAGCTGTCAACGTATTTCAATATGGATATTGCAAACTTCTCATTGGTGGAATTGGATTAATGGTAATTCTTTGAATGATTAATATCGTTTCAATCTAGCTTAATCATGAAATAATAAGATAGTAAAGATAAAGCGGGCCTGGTGCGTTTAGTGATAGATATATTGCGAGTCCAAAATCCCTACAAAATGTTTAACTTGATCTTTTTTTAGATATTACTTCTTACCTGACAGATACTTAGGATGAAATTCGATGAATTTCCTTGTTAGAGTTAAAATTATAAAAATTTCAATTATTATTTAGAATGCAACTCTAACCATGAATATAAATCTGCTAAAACATAGTCGGGTATGGGTCCACTTTCTGTTGTCCACCTGGTTGAAGGGTAGAAATGATGTCCTAGACCTGGATATGTTATTAAGGTGTGATCAGGATGCTTCAATTCCATCAGTTTTTGTTGCAAGAATAGTGCTTGCTGAACCCGACTACCAGAATCATTTTGCCCATGAAGTATCAGGATGCCTGTGGATGAAGAGACATTATCTATAATACCTAAAGTTGATGTTAAATCAAGAAGCGACTTTAAATAAATAGGACATGGTCCTTCGATAGGGTTATCGCATTTAGATCCTTCAAATACTTTTTCCATTCTCTTCTCGAGAACAGGTCTAAGTTCTGTATCGATGTTAACATATCTATCTTTATTGATTTTGTCTGCTGATTTATTCAGATTAGTTCCTTCCAAAATATTTTTATTAGAAATTAAGCTAGTGTTGCCCCCAATCATATTTAGAAATAATTGGTCTTGCAGTGCTTCCTGCAATGAAAAAGAACCAACATGGTTCTTGTCTAAAACTTGTTTAGCATATTCAATTGGGAAGGTAACCAATCCGTAGTATATCTGATCACTTGGTTTCTCAATTCTTGGAGCCATAAGTACAATGTTGTCAAACTTGGTCGTTGGATTATCCGTTGCTATCCTTGTAACTATTTCACCCCCCTCACTATGGCCAATCACGCTTATCTTCTTTGAATCTACCTCGGGCTGATTTATCAGAACATTCACAACTTTCTGTGCATCTTGTTTTAGATCATCATATGTAGTATTTCCCCAGAGATTCTTGTTAATAACGGTCGCATTATCGTTATGCCCCTCTTGTCATATTTTAGAACTACAAATCCTCTTTCTGATAGATATTGAGCTATTTGCCAAAATAGTTTGGAATTATTACTTGCAGTGTAATTCATATCAGCAGGGCCAGAACCAGGAATGAGCACCACACCCGGGAAGGGTCCTTTACCTATAGCGGGAATAGTTAACTGTGCGTTTGTCGTTACATTGTCGCTTAGATCGATTTGTATATTTCTATACTTTACAACTTGAGGGTCTAACTGTGCCAAAGTTTCAGAAAGCAAAGATAAATTAAATGACGATGTATCTGCCGACAAAATCAATAGTATACCAAAAAATACCCCTAAAATTATGAAAGGTGTTGACTTTAATCCTAATAGAGACACTAACAATAACAATAAATGTTAGTATATAAAGCAGTCATCATTTTTAAAACAGAAGTTTTCGTTTCTTATTAAAATTCATTTATAGTTTCTAACAAGGTTTGAAATAGTCAGGATATGGATTCTATTTTAATCAAAAGGACTTTTAACCTTATAGAAGTCAAATCCATTTTTTATCTGGATCTTCTTTTTCCGATGTCTTTTTGAATCCAAGAATTGTAGTATTTGTTCTTATGCAATACTTGATATGTGTCCAAATTAGCGAAACTATGTTGAAACTTCATGCTAGATTCTACAATCTGTTAAGGGATGAAATGATGGTGTGTATATTTTATTAAATATTGGTATTTTCAGCAATTATTTGATAACCGTAACTTGAAATTGTATGATCTTGCCAATATATAGCAAAACATAAATGTCTATTAATCATGTATGTAATATGCCAAAAGGTGTCATAGTTTCCTTCACTAAAGAAGGAACAGATCTAAATCAAAAACCATATGTCGTCAGAATTTCTTTATTAGGTGTTATCTTGTTTGTCATGAGTTTTTGGGTGGTGAGCAACGTCCAAATTCTAACGGTTTATTGCCATCCGAAACCTCTTGTCTATATCCCTCAACCCCATCAAGTATTTGATCAAGTAGATTCAGTACCAAATAGAGTAATTATTACTTTTACTGAAAGACCTGAATTAGTAGCTAGCAAAATCCAAGTCATGGATTCTAAAAATGAGATGGTAGACAACCAAGATTTAGAATTAGAACAATCAGAAAAATCACTTTCTATATCCATGGATAAATCCAAACTAATGTCAGGCCTTTATACGGTAAAGTGGGTAGTTCTTTCCAAAGATGACGGCTTTATCACGAAAGGATCATACACATTCGCAATCACCTAAAATCAATGATAGTTAGTAGTAAAGATTGATGCTCACGTAACTTGATCACTGTTATTATATATCGAAGGACCAACTCTTCTATCGTAAGGAGTTCAATACTAAATAGAAACATTTAAACAATTAATTTCGTTTTTTAATTTGTTATAACAATTTACTATTATCGTGTATAAAGTGACTCAAATCCAATAAGAATTAAATTAAAAGGCATAACAGTATAGAATTCAAATTTTAAGATATTGAAATAGGAACCTATATACAAATTGTATTATATAATAAAACTGATCGATAATGGGAGAAGGTTTCGTTAGAGTTGCTGACACCAAAGAAATACCACCATCAAAAATGAAAGAAGTTCAAGTTGACGGTGAAAATGTGTGTATTGCTAATGTTGACGGAAAATACTACGCCATCGGTAATATTTGTACTCATGAAGGAGGACCTCTAGCAGGTGGCACTCTCGATGGATATAATGTCGAATGCCCTTGGCATAATTCTAAATTTGATATAAGAACAGGAGAGGTAACAAGCCCACCAGCAAATGAACCAGAACCTGCCTATGAAGTAAAAATAGACGGTAACAACATATTGATTAAGATACAGGGTAAAAGAAAATCCTCTCCTCAAATTGAGATAGAATTATTAGATAAAATTAAAGTGGAGGGAACAGATGTAATGTCATTTAAGTTTAGTAAACAGGATAATAAAGTAGAAGAGGACAAAACTCCATTACTATCAGACTATACTGCAGGTCAATTCGCTTTCTTTGATATAGGTGGTGTCAATAATGATCCAAAAGGTCCGATTAGGCATTTTACCATTTCGTCCTCTCCAACAGAGGACTTTATAATGTTCACAACAAGGATGAGGGATTCTCCATATAAAAAGAGGCTTTCTACACTAGAGGATGGGGCAAAAGTCAAAGTTAGGGGCCCTGAGGGACAATTTGTGTTACATGACGATTATTCAAAGCCGGCTGTGTTTCTTTCTGGCGGAATAGGTGTTACTCCATTTAGAAGTATGATAAAGTACACTACAGATAAACAACTACCACTAAAAATAGTAATGTTTGATTCAAATAAGGATCCGGAAAACATCCTTTTCAAAAAAGAGTTTGATAATTGGACGACATTAAACAAAAATCTGAGGATCATTTATACTGTTAGCGAAAACAAACATGATGAGGATTTACCAACTATTAGAAATGGTTGGAAAGGGGAGTATGGAAGAATAAATAAAGCAATGATTTTAAAATATCTCGACAATACTTTATTGGACAATTCAATATTCTACATTTGCGGTCCTCCAAGTATGTTGAAGGCTATGCAATTATTGTTGCAGGAAGAATTAGAAATTTCAAAAGAAAAAATCAAGGTGGAGGAGTTTACAGGTTATTGACATAGGATTAATGAGAAAAACATCATTATTTGTAGGAATCGCGAAATTCAAAGATGATTAAATAGTAACGAGAGTAGATAACTTGTTTTTGGTTTTTTCGTTCCGTTTGTTATAATAAATCATATGCAAAGACAAGATTCAGATGAAAATAATTTATTTTTTGGTATGGATACGAAACGTTATCGATTCACAACTATAGAAGAATATATCAAATTTATTCCTATAGTTGGTTACGAATTTACTTTTTATTTGTTTTTATCTTTCTATCGATAGCTAATAATTAGAAAAAAGTAGTTTGATGTCTGCTTTATAGTATGTATTATCTTCCTTTACTGTTGACCGTTTGCGTTGTTGCCGTCATTTCCATTTAATGAAAGTGCAACGTTGTTACAGGATGCTAATGTATTATTGTTTGAAAAACATTCTGCACTTGATCCTGTAAAGCTTTCTTGACTCAAGCCCTGTAATGCTTCATTTGATTTCTTTGATTTTGTAGCGATTGCTGAATTCTGGTCTGTTGATGATATTGTGACAATGGATCCTATTAATGCTGCCGTAATAAACATCATTGCGAATAATCCGAATTTGTTGGATTTTGTTGAGTTGTTCATATTTTTGTCAAATTTAAAGATTGAAACTGCCTTATCATGGTTTAGAAACTAAAAACTGGAGAACTTTTGTCAAAGGAAACAGGAGAATGTTTTTAGGTAATATTTTCTATCTTTGAATCTATCAAACATCAATATATGAGACAATTCAGTTGATATGATGTTCATAATACGAACGGGTCTAATGGGCTTCGAATCCATGAGGTATATGGGAACTGTTACTCTTAGTCATTGTTTGAATTCGATGACTCATTAAATGGATATATGATTCATGATCACAACATCAGAGGAGAGAAATGTGGAGGACTACCTCCAAAAAACGATCGACATCTAATGAACCATTCCAGGGATTGCTGTCGCTCTTGCGATTGCTCCGATAAGTCATTTACCTGCCCTGCCCTGCCCTGCCCTGCCCTGGAGCTCTGATGGTTACAAAGTCCATTGCCTGTGGTCGTCCTATTCTACTCGCGAACCGGAAACCGCATCTGGATTTCCTGGAGTAGCCAGCCGTTCCCGTCTAAATCCTCAAACGAGGCAAATGAGAAATAGGCACGACCTTGCGGGTCTTTCCCGTCGACACGTGGGTTCTCCATGGCATTGTTGAAAGGGCCGCCGGCGTAGTGAAAAATCTTACTCATATCAACTCCGCGAGCGATCAAGTCGTCTCGGGCGACCTTGATGTCATCCACCACCAGGACAGTGTGATCGATCGAGCCCGGCTGGGCTGAAGTGATCCCCTTGCCTAAGATGATCGACGCCTTCGAACTCGGAGGAGTGAATTGTATCGCCCGAAAGTCCTCTTTGGCGACGTCTAAATCTAAGCGAAATCCTAGTTTCTCGTAGAAAAGCTTGGCCCTTTCAACGTCAGAAACAGGTACAAATAAAATTTCTAGTTTCATATCCATGACAATAATACCCCTTTTTCTTTTATTTGATTAGAGTGGTTGTTTTTTTCGGCATAGTTGAATCAGTCATCATTAAATTGGTAGTAATTGTCCTCTTATTGGATTTGGTAGGTAATATCTACTAAGATAAGAACTACTACTATAGTTATTTAATGGGCTTGCTTAATCTATATGGTTACTTGTAGTGGGAATTGATAGCTATGCAACCTGTGATAAGCCTTAAGCAACTATGACTTTGATATAGTAATTGTGAGTCATCACTACTAATATTGTTCTGAAACCCTGGTATCTGCACTTATAGATCTTCATGGAGCAAAGTAATTCTAATTTTAAAGGAATACAGGGCATAGAGTTATCGTAGTATAACTTACATTGCATTCAGTGGGAGATGATATTGTTATGGTTAAACAACCAGTCAACTAGTCAGGTGGGCAGTAACTGTCGTAGGAAATTCATATGATGGACATGTATTCACTAATGCTAGTTAAAATGATAGTATCGATATAAGAATTCCTCCGCTATAAAGAAATTAACATATGACGCATTAGGATATGTGGAAATCTTATATTAAAAATGACTGCTCTTGCCAATCCCACTCATAAGGCAATAGGTCAATTGGCTTTTGATGCCTTGGATACGGACCAACTTTTTATGCGTGAACGCCTTAACATTAATTCTGGTGGGAAAATATACAATATATATATACAACTAAGTGAATACAATATTCTTGTATTTATTTTACCATTAAATAGACATCTTTATTTTACAATCATTAAGAAGATTTCTTACCCAAATGTAAATACAAAAGCTTGAAATCCTTTTCCTTTAACATCTATTGTCAATAAACGAAAGTCACCATACGACTGATGATTTACTATGTTATACAGCCTAGGATAATCAATTACAAATTGAGAATCACTTATTGTATCTACACCTTTGGAGTAATTTGATAATAAGGCGTTATCCTCGTGAACTATTCCTTGACCTTTACCTCCTGCTACCAAGTTTACAGAATTTGAAGAATAGTTTAAGAAAATACGACCCGAGTCACTTTGTAATTCAACATTATCATGATTGATTTTCCATTTTCCTTCGAGAAATATTGTATTAGGTTTGATGGATCCATTCAATACTGGCCCTGTATATTTTACATTTTCTCCAAGATGAACTCCTTCCAAATTTCCTACTGATGAACCAGCCGATTGATTTCCAAAATACAATTCTGGTGTCTTAATTTTTGAAAAATCAACAGGCTGTTTAAGAAAACTAACAATACTATTGGTAGAAATAAATTGAGATTTGTTCTCATAGGGAAAGATTGTATCTAGATCGATATTTTTTATTTCTTTGTTACCATTTCTTTCAGATAATAACGACTGAATTACCTTTTCAGTTTGATTATATTCTCCCTCACCAATTTTGTCATATACTATATAGCCTTGAGGATCAACAAGATACATTCTTGGCCAATAATTATTCTCATAGGCATTCCAAATTTCATGATCATTATCTTGTATTACTGGATATTTTATACCATATTTTTGTAATGAAGTATTTACATAGTCAATATTTTTTTCAAATTCAAATTCCGGTGTGTGAACTCCAATTATGACTAGTCCTTTATCTGCATACTTTGCATTCCATTCTATAAGATGTGGAACGGTTCTTAGAACATTAATACAACTATAAGTCCAAAAATTGATAAGTACCACTTTTCCTTTTAAATTTGTTATTGTTAGCGGCTTACTATCATTAATATTGATGATGTTTAAGGTTTCATTAGTTTTCTCAAATTCAGGAGCAATGTTATGCTGCGATATATTACCTGATGCTTTCTTATGATCACTATATGGTATTAATGATGTATACTTTGGAAATATTTTTTCATCCGAGATAGTATCTGCATTAACAAAAAATGGAAATGGGGTATGCGTCAAATAACTATTAGTGAATGTACATAATAAAATCACAGTTACTAAAATAAAGATCTCTTGTTTAAATTTTATTCACCTTTTGTCATTTCATTTCATACTAGTAGTATTTTTTCCAAAGAAATTAGTGAGTTGATCTATAACGAACTGCGGCTGCTCTTCTGCAATATAATTGGCTTTACTAATACAAAAATATTGTTATCTTTGTGTCCTATTTCTGGAGAACACGTTTCTATGAGATGTAGTACAGTATCCACAAAAATCTACAATACCGGGTTTGCCATGACACATACATTCACAATTATTTCCTAATGAAAATCTTTGTCTCACAACCCTATGTACCATCCATGCCTTATAATATTATGTAATGATTTGGCTTTAGTATAATAGTTATATCAGGCTATTTACCTGTTGTTTAAGAAGCTTTTTAACAGTTGGTGTAATCATAGATATCAGGCACTTTTATCAAATAGCCAAAGCCCCTAGCCTATAACCATGATAAAGATTTTTGAAACAATTTTCCAATTGATCAATATGTTGTTCATTTCGCAGGATAATTTTATAGGTTTAAAATAATTCTTTATCGTCTCTGTTGAAATCTCTCAACTTTTAGCTCTTTAATTTTGCACCGCAAAAAATCTGATTAGAGCATCTTCAATTATACCAGTGTTATTTGCATTAGAAACAAAATCATCAAATGCGTTACAATTGTCACGTATTGATGGTGATTTAATTTCAATGAAATCAAGGAACATTTGAAATCTCTTGGGATACTGTCTCTTTGTTTCTTTAGCTTTTAATCCGAAGGGGATTTTTTCATATGGTGATAAATTTGGAATATTTTTGTTTTCTTCATGGATGATGGGGTTTTTATTGAGATAACTTTGTTCCTCCACTTCGACTAACATTGTACTTGGGCCTAAAAAAATAGAGATATCAAACGGGCCCGGTGGACTTCAGGACGATATCGGTCCTTTGTGGTGGATTCTTTATCCTTTATACCAATTGCAAATTTAGATATACATGATATTTCATAGATTTTAATATATTTATTTCTCCTACCTGAAATACTCCCAAACAAAATCAAAATTCGCAGGCACATGTACTGGCTCGATATCTAAAAGGTAAAAAGGCCACTCTAATCCTCTGTATATTCTACCTGGGAAGCCCCCGGTTAAGTAAAAAAAGGAGGAAAAAGCAAATGTATGTACAGTCTATGAAAAACGTTATAGCCATAATCGGAAGCGCCACGACGTCATCGGCCAACCATAAACTGATGGAGTATATCCGGTCAGAAGCTAGGAATACTTTCCAAGTAACATTTTACAACCGGCTGAAAACATTGCCGCACTTCGACCCGGATCTGTCTCTAGAACATACCCCGTCAGAAATTACGGAGCTACGCAATCTTATCCAGAATGCGGATGGAGTTATAATCAGTACGCCGGAGTACGTGTTCAGCATACCCTCGGGGTTAAAGAATGCCATAGAATGGTGCGTGGCCACTACCGTCTTTTCCGGAAAGCCCTTAGGAAGCATCACCGCTTCCACAAGCGGGATTAAAGGTCATGAAGAATTGCAATTAATCATGCGTACCCTTATGGCAACCTTTACACCCGAAACCACTTTGCTGATCCAGGGTGTTAAGGGAAAAATTGATGGACACGGGGCTATTATCGATATCCAGGCCAGGGAAAGCCTACAGCGCTTCATAAAAGCCTTGTTTACTTTAATTGGTACCGGATCACATTAGAATAGTAAAATTAGCCGACGTCTGGCTATTGCGACCCTTTTACAATATGTATCTATATACCTCACGCAAAAAGCAATATCATGATTCTTAAACACCATCGCCCGTGACTTCAATAAGTCTGCACTCCGATCTTTGAATTACTGGTGACAGTACTGGTTTTGAATTTCCTTATATGGAGGACGCACTAATAACGATCTGTGATAATCCAAATGATAAGTAATAAGGCTACGATCATGTCATAAGTTTACCGCAAGTAGGAAAACAAAAACATGAGAAGGTCTAAGGCATTCTACATAATAGGATACCAAGTAACTACCATAATAAGAAACAAGATCTTTACTGAAACCTTATTGCTTCTTATATAAGTTGTCTTTGAATGATGACTTACAGATATATAAGATATTTGATATTTAAAAGAATGCAGAAAATCTATTATAGAAATTCTCTAAAAGAACTAAATGGGGACGTACTGCAGAATATAAATTCTGTGGGCTTAGGGTTGATATATTACGAGTCTAGTAGAATTGAATAAAAGTAAGAAAATTAGTATTTGAATATTAAAGTCTGCACCGAATTCGGTACAACCTCTATGTTATTCAATACTCTATATTCACCATCAGGGAAATAAGCTACTATGGTGTATTTTCCTGGATTCAAGTCTTGAAACACATACTTTCCTTCTGATGTTATATCTACACTTACTGTTTTAGCCAAACCACTTTGTCCTGCTGCTATAATAATTGTTCCAAGAGATGGTAATCCAGATGAGCTAAAGGCATATCCATTAACAGCCCCCAATCCATTGTTATATCCTGGTAATGGATCAAAGATAGATCCCATGCTTGCATTAGGCGATGAAATATTGCCTAGGAGGAACCCTAAAATTAGAATGGTGGAGGTTATTGCTATACCTATGGTTATGGTTTTTCTGTGTATCTTGAACAAATTTAGGATCTGGGATTGCTCTTGTTGTAATACTTCATAAGCTTTGTGTTTGTTTGTTATAACTTGCATTTAAATCACAATATCATATAGATGTCGATTTATTTAAACCTATATGGTATGTTTTCATAAATTTATACACATTATCTAATTCTTTAAAATAATTCTATTAAATGATCTGGATTTAATAATTTTTACATAGTTTAGTGTGGATCTTATCTAGAGTAGTTTCCAATATCTATTTTAATATTTTCGAATCCTAAAGACCTAATTATTGCCTTACCGGTTGTTCCCAAACAGATTGTTTCATTTTTGAATGATGAAGTCAAAAAGGTTGAATTTATTCGATCTCCAAGTAATTTTAAATCTGTAGATGTATTTTATGAAGATTTCAGCCAGGTAAAAAATTCAGAAGTTATCGCGATTTTAAAAAAATCTATAAAGTTTTTTTCTAATAATTCAAAAGATATTGCAGAAACCAAGTAAACTGGTTGGATTATCTAAATCAGTGTAGAATGATTTAGTTTGCTGATATATTGTATGGACCAGGATATATCAAAAGATACGAATCATTCAAGGAGCTGATTAGTTAATTTGGTTTGTAATGATAACTTCAGATTCGAGAATTCTATATTAAGTGCTAAGATTAGCAATTTTGATTCTAAATGTTCTACTTGTGAAAAGGCTTTTAACACTAAGGAGTATAGATTCTATTGCTGCAACATAAAACTCAGAAAGACCTACTAAAAATGTATCACGTAGGATTTACGAGCCTATTGTAGTGAGGTATTAATAAGAAATGTTAGAATTTATTAGATCAGAAACTCACCCAAAAAATATTTTCTTTATTAATGCTGAAACTCTCCAAGATAAAATAGATCTAGGAGCCTTACTATCTCGATATTCCCGAAGCCATAAAGATGCAGAAACTTTATACAAAGAAGAATTTCTGACTAATCCAAATAAAGGAGCCGAATTCTATGCCAAAATATTTGGACAATATGGAGATGAATCAATCTCTGAATTAGTTCCTCATGGATTTGCTGTTTGTTTAGAGGGTATTCCTATTTTATGGTCTACCTATCTCTTACATTATAGAACTCTATCTGCAATTGAGAAATCAACAAGATACGTAAAAGCATTTGATTTCTATAACCCCGCTAAATTTAATGCCCCAAATTTATACGATGTTTTATGCAAAAAAAGAATAGATGACTACAACAAGCACCATGATAAAGCATATCGTAAACTATGCTCAAATTTTGACTCTAAAGATTTGGAAAATCCTGCAGTAAAAAGGGCATTAAATGCTAGGGCTTTAGATGAAACTAGAGACTTTTTACCATTATCTACTCTTACATCACTGGGAATCATGGCTAATCTTAGATCATGGCTCAATATACTCACTAAAGAAAAAGTAAGAAATGATCCTGCTATCTATGTTAAAGACCTGATAGATCCACTAACAGAATTATTCAAAGAGCATTTCCCTACTATATTTAGCCAGGACAAAATAGACTATCTTAAAGAGGCTGAGAATGTAGCATTTCCTTCAAAACTACAATTAGAATCATCATTCAAACTAAAAGATCAACCAATAGATCCAAATGATATAGATGAATTCGGATTAAGAAATGAAATAGATCTAGATACAAAACTAGATTATATTCCCTATGCTTATGAAACTGAGCGAGTCAAAAAGACAAAACCATTAAGAGAGACAGAAATGCTAGACTTTTCTATCGCTATCCCAGAAGTAAATATAGCAACATTCAGAGATATACAACGACATAGATATTTCACAATACTAATTAACAGATGGGATTATTATCAATCAGCAGATGAAGAATTTATTTTACTTTCCTCTCCTCTCTCTACAACTATTGATATTACCATAAAAGGGAATCTAAGACAATGGACTCATGCTATAGAATTAAGAACTCAAGAACAAGGACACTTTAACTATAGAAGAATATTTCAAAGCTGTGGCATAATAATCGCTAAACAATTAGAGGTTAACAAGGAAGATATATTCCCTTATGCGGATTGGCGCAGTGATAAGGAAATAGGATTAGGGAGATTAAAATCAGAACTAAAAAGAAATGATAAGGAAGATGTATAATGAATCAATGTCAATTCTGCAGAAATAAAGACAAGTGCATAAAGAAATACCGTAAAGGTGTAATAGTGAGGTTCTGATAAGGCAACATGATTCTACACTGTAAGAAATGCAATCTATATGAAAAGCCTGGAATCATACAAGAGAATCCTAAATGTCTTGTATGTAATTCTACCATGACAACAAGTTGATTATAATCTATAAATAGTCTTTATACACATATTTTTACTATTGAAATTTAGAAATTCTTTCTTTGTATTAACTTTGATTTTTGTTGTTGGATATACTCTTTCACAATCTTATCCTAATTCCCATGCACAGTTGGAATCAACTACGGCTAACCAAACAGAATTCACATCCTATAATAATACAGAATTTGGTATATCATTTGATTATCCTTCTAATTGGGAGGTTTCAGAAAAGACAAATAAATTTGATACAGCAACTCCTGACGTAAAAGTCACTTCTCCCGATAATTTCATGAACTCTTTTAGTTTCTTAAATCATTACGAAACTTCAAATGAATCATTAGCCTCCATTGGATTAAAAGAAACAGCAGAAAGTTATGCAGATGCTTTCATAGCTAATCCTGGATCTATTCTAATAGAGGGTGTAAATGATTCCGAGTACCTAATAGATGGAAATCCAACTGCCACATTCTTATTCACAGATCCAGGTAATATGTATGGCTCAGATAAGGACATTGGTAATCAATTCTTTATGGTAGGATATGATGATAAACTGTATGCAATGGGATACAAAAATACCGTTGACAATTTTGATTCTCCTCAAAGTCAGGAAATTATGGGGAGAATCATTTCCTCATTTAGGTTTTCCTAAATTTGATTTGGTTCTACTAAAATATCTGATATTCAATATTATACAATTTATCCTCATCTCTTTTGTTAATCTCGGAAAATTCAAATAAATCTATTCTAGCAGATGATGTATATTATATACCACTAGGCTTATAATTTTTTAATATGCGATACCAATAGTCAGAATCATATTGATCAACTACAGGATCAAATTCTTTTAATAATCGAGTATAGAATTTTTCAGACGTTCCTAATTTGGTAACTGATCATTGTAGAATTAATCCTGCATTCACAACAAGTATCTGAACTATCTACGGGTTTTATAAATAGGACTCAACTCATCAAATGGATGCTATTAGCATTTAAAAATTTTATTTACGTGGATGAGATTGATGATGTTATTTCAGATTTTTAACCCACATTGACATTCCCATCTGGTCATCACTTTTATTCATATTTGGCAATATAAAATGTGATTGACCAAATATCAATTTTGTCACAAAGGACTCATTTCAAGTTATATCGGGGTAGATGTGAACGAATCATGGAAGAAGGTTAGGCTATTGTAACAGCGGCGATATGTACTACGCTCTCTACTTACAAAAACAGTATATTGTAGTGTAAAAACAGTATCCAAATCAAACAAGCCCACATCGGCCTCTTTTTCAAAATCAAACGGGCCCGGTGTGTTTCGTAATAGATATATTACGAGTCCAAAATCTCTCCTAAATGTTTAACTTGATCCTTTTTTAGATAGTGAATACCTATCCCTACTTTCCAACCCATTTACACAAGTATCCTTGAATAAATTGTTCCTAAAACTAAATCATTAAATTCAGATGTTCTATAAAAGTTGGTGTAGAGATGATACCAATAGGGCAATTATTCTTTAGAAGAAGAATATATCGACATACTGATGAGGTGAATTCTAAATTCATATCATATCATTTCATTCCTAAACTAATATTTATATACAATTGATTAGTATACTATTTAATGGTGTCCTATTTATTTAGAAAAATTTGACTATAGAAACCATATAGGATTCATGATAAATAGAACAGCTAAAGCGTTAATTCATGTTTTCGATCAGGAGTTGCGCAAAAACGTGGGAATTTCAATTGGCCAGTGGAAGATTATTATTGTCGTATATAATGCTGAAACTGGACTGACTCAAAAAGAGGTGGCAGATACGCTAGATTTAGAGGGTTCAACATTGATACCTATTATTGATAAATTAGAAAAAGACGGATTGATAAGTAGAAGAGTAGATCAGCAGGACAGACGAAATAATAGAATTTTCCTCACAGCTAAATCAGAAAAGACTATAGGTTTGATGTTAGATTGTGGACTAAAAATAAATAATTGGCTGACTCTGAATATATCTGATGAGGATATACTGATTACTAAAAGAACGTTAGAAAAAATGTCCCATAATATTCAAACTCGATCTAATCTAAACCCATTAAATATGACCGCAGATAAACAAAAAGGAAATACTGTATGCGAAAGCAATTTTGCCATTAATGATAAAAAAATAAGTTAACGTGACAAACTAAATGAAACACAGAAAAAGAAAAAATAAAGAGATAAAGCAAATAGAATCAAATTTCATAGGAAATCTTGACACGGCTAATTCAGACAATCCTGTTAAAATTTCCTCTTATGCATGGAAACTATTGATAATTCTGAGTTGTACTGCAACTATGGTAATGTATGCAGAAACCATGTTAATCCCTGCCATTCCTACTTTAATCCATGATTTTGATGTAACTTATGGATTATCTTCTTGGCTTTTGACTGCATATTTAGTATCTGGTGCTGTTATGACTCCTATAGTAGGCAAACTATCTGATATATACGGAAGGAAAAGAATTTTGTTAATAGTGATGGCAATATATGCAATAGGTGTTTCATGTGCAGGGTTTTCAAACGATATTTATGTAATGATAATTGCAAGGGCAATTCAAGGAGTTGGTATGTCAATGTTTCCAATTGCATTTGGTATTATAAGAGATCAGTTTCCAAGAGAAAAAGTTTCAATTGCACAGGGTATAATCACTTCGATGTTTGCTACAGGTGCGGTTATCGGGTTATCAATTGGTGGAATTATCATTGAACATTTTGGATGGAGAATGACCTTTTTTACAATAATACCGATCTCAATAATACTCATTATTGTTATCCGCAAATTCGTTCATTTGAAAGATAACAATACAAATAATGCAGAGACTAATAACTTGGAGTCAGCTTCAAAACTAGTAGAGAATAAGAAAGGGGAGACAAATGTGAAAAAAGATAGGGAACAATTAAAAGTTCAAATCGATATAAAGGGGTCAATATTATTAGCGGTCACAATCACATCATTTTTACTTGCAATAACACTTTTGCAATCTACGCCTGTTAACGACGAAAAGGATGTAAATAATACCGATAATATCAGTATTTTCTATAATTTCTTTTCAACTTCTGGAACGATATTGCCCTTCATAATAACTGGAATAATTTCGCTTATCTTATTCATTTACATTGAAAAACGAGCAAGATTTCCATTGATAGATTTTAAAATTTTTCTAAGTCCGCCGATACTACTATCAAGTATTATTATCATGATTGTAGGATTATCAATGTTTATGGTCTTTCAAACTATTCCAATATTAGTTCAAAGTCCTGAACCTATCGGATTTGGAGAAAATGCCATCAATACTGGTAAAATACAACTCCCTTTTGCAATAGTACTCTTAATATTTGGGCCAACATCTGGTTTCATCATTTCAAAGTTAGGGTCTATAAAACCCATCATATTTGGATCAATTCTAACAACTGCTGGTTTTGTAATAATTTTACTCTTTAACTCATCAGAGTTATGGATATCTGCAGGTTTAGCCATATTATCGGCCGGGTTATCATTAGCTGCTGTTGGTGCAATGAACGTAGTAATTCTTGCAGTACCTAGAGAGCATGCAGGGGTAACAATAGGAATGAGCAGTATGCTAAGGATAGTAGGTAGCTCAATAGGTCCGGCTTTAGCTGCAATGTATATGCAAACTAATCAATCTATAATCAATGTGAATGGAATACCACAGTCGTTCCCATCTTCTTATTCCTTTGATCTAATTTTCCTTAGTGCAGCACTTTTATCTACATTATCTGTAGTGTTATCTGTAATTCTAAGAAGTAAAATGAAAACAACACTGATTCATATTTAAATAACAATTGAGATGGAAATACCTATAATCTTCAACTTTTTTTGAAAAATTATACATACTTATAACTACCATTATATAGGATCACATCAGTAATGAAGATCTAATCCACAGTTAATACAAAATTTTGAATCTGCAGGATTCAGAATGCTACAAACAAGACATTTATTATTAAATCGATTCTCCAACTCCCTTTAGATTAGTTCTGAAATGACAGATTCTATTTCCTTTTTAAATTCATCAAACATTGTTTTTCACGTAGACCCATCGAATGTAATCGCATAAGGATTAGCTATTAGATGATATGGGTTTCCTTCTCTTCTCACATTTGATGCAATTTCTGCAAATTTTCCTTCATGAAGATCTAGGTTATTATAGCATAGAGTTTATAAGATGTAATTCAATCTCATGATAAAAGTAATCTACTTCTGGAAAGTATTTTTAACTCCAGTTTGTTAATAACAAAGGATCGAGCACAGTGGGCTTCGAATCCACGAGGTATATGGGAACTGATGCTTTTATTTATTGTTTGGATACAATCAATTTAATATAGTTAATTCACTTAATGAATAGTTATTACAATGGATACAGTTCGTTAAGGTCGCATAATTATATAATCTACGAAGATGCTGAATGGATCATTTCGATGAGTTTCATTTAGAATTACAAAAGACTATACTCGAATCGACATGGTCGGATTTATGTTGTAAACGATGATTTTTAATTCATTAGCTGTAATTGATGAACGTATTTGATATAGGATAATTCATGTTATTTGTTTCTCTCAAAAGAGAGCCGTTGCTGGTTCATTTGATACTTAATTAACGTGCTTCAATTAATGATTCATAAAAATAATATCTTTAGAGATGCAGGATTTGATAGTGATGTATTGTAGAGAATAAACCCGAAATTCTGGAAATGATTTGTTACAGTCAAAATAATTACTCTTGTTAACAAAATGAACAGTTCTTGAAGCAATAGAGATGATCAGAGAATTTCTCACCATTATTGAGTAAAAATATGGAAAATTAGTTGTTATATCCATTATACAAAATGGTTACAGTTACATCCATCATATCCACATTTGAGATCATTATTTTGGTCAGTGACATCGTATTTATGATCACGTCTTTGATGAGAACATCTCTTGCATAGTTTTATCTCATCAAAATTGAGTTTCTCATACACTTTACATATTTCTATATTTATCTTCTTATTTTCAATTAATGGTTCGTTAGCTTTCTTATTCTTATTTTCTTTACTCTGTATCAAATAAATATCATACCGAGGATGAAAAACCAGCCATTTCAAGCAATTCAGAAGCAGTGATGGTATCTCTGTCTAAAACAATTACTTTACCATTTACATACACTTTATTTTCTATTTTTATTTTAGTTAATTCTATCATATAGTCTACTGAAGATCATAATTTATAACTTGTAATAATCCTTAACCACATTGGTTATAATCTCAGAAATTATTTTTTGATTATATTTATAAGTGAAATCAAATAGTCATTTTCGTTTAGTTTATGGCCATCAGTATTGGTAACATTCAGAGTAATTGAAATAGTTGAAAGGAGGACTTTTTTTCATAATCTCCTTGTCGGCGTGTTTTGCTTCCTTGTCAACATATTCATCAAGATCCTTAGAGCAATTTCTAACAATAAACAGTTTGAGATTCCCTACTAATTCAGAATAGGCAAGAGTATCCAAATCTGATTTTTGAATTCCTTGAGATAGTTCCTTTTGTAGATATGATATTAAATCAGGAAATATTGTTTGTATGAAATTATCAATACTATAGAACTCTTTTATCACAAATGGTGTTCTTAAGGTAATTGGATTCTTTTTAATGACTACTTACCCGGCGGGTCAATTATTTATAGAACCTACTATTGAGGACTGATATAGTCCTGAAACCCACCAGGCCCGTTTGATATGAAATAGTTATGTTTCAACTAATATGAATTGCCCTTATTTTCATACCTATGAAGAAATCAGATAAGTACTAACTATAGGTTAGTATGCGAAATAGAGATGAGAGATTTATTAGCATCTAATCTTCTTGAATTACCTTTGATTATATTTTATTGAGATCGACTCAAGATATTTATGACTTCTGTATGGTTACTCAATTCATTTAGGATAAGTCTTTTGCCATACAATGCGTCTATATTTTCCGGATCATTCTCAAGTACTTGGTTAAAGTATTTTATGACTTCTGTATGGTTACCAGAAATACCTGGTGCAAATCCTTTTACAATCAAAGCGTTGTTATTAACAGGATCTATATCTAGTGCCTTATCAGCATATAATATGGCACCTGTAAAGTTTCGGAGTTTATACAAATAGTCAGCCTTGCCTGTTAATGCGAAGGTGTTGTTATGGTTTATAGAAAGAGATTTATCTATGAGTGCAAGTGCCTCAGTTCGATTACCCCGATGATCTGCAGCCAAAGCTTTACCGTAAAAGGCGTTGGCATTGTTAGAATTAATCAAAGTAGCAATGTCAAAGTATTGTGTAGCTTCTGTATGGTTACCAGAAATATCCAAAGCAAAACCCAGATTATTTAATGTCAGAGTATTGTTTGGATCAACTTCTAGTGCTTTTTTAAAATAATCTATTGCATCTTGATAGTTTCCTAGTCCATAGTAAGACACACCTTTATCAAACAATGAACGATTACTTGTACTAAAATTTAATGTTAACACCTTTTCGAAATTTTTCATGGCTTCTGTATGATTACCTGTATTATACAAAATTACACCTTTGCTAGTTAGAGCATCCATATTATTAGGATCAATCGCCAAGATTTTATCATAGACATCAACAGCTTCTGTATGGTTACCAAAATTATCGGTGGTCAAACCTTTACCATGTAATGCCTCTGTATTATTAGGCTCTACAACTAGAACCTTGTCAAAATACGCTAAGGCTTCAGTATAGTTTCCAATGTTATTTAGATACTTTCCTTGATTGATCAAATCAGTAGTATTGATTGTGATGGATTCCTCCTGTCCAGATGTAACAGAGAATAAAAATAAACCGTGAATGCTATTTGTTAAAATATTAAACTACCAATCATAAGTACTGTCCATATTATATTTACTCTAAAAGAAAGTGGGGATGGAAATAATTTATTCATTGGAAATTTTATATATTGATAATATATAAGACATTTTCAATTATACGAACCTAATGTGTATAAATTATAAAAGAGAATTTGTAAATAATTTCAAAATTCTTATGCGACTTGATCTTGTTTAGGGTAGATAATCAATAAGATATGATATCCCACAAGAAACTGCCTTATAAGCTCATCATTTATCAAGTGATATAGAGTTTGTAATACTTGTTTTGATATTCCTGAATAAGTCTAATATAAGTATTCTTCATTTAAGAACAACAATACATGATAGAGGACTAATCCCGTCTTCATGTGCACCTGATCAATTAATCAGTCCGTCCAATTATTTATTTTGCAACAGTTCCCATGTACCTCATGGATTCGAAGCCCACCGGACTCGTATTAAATTTGACCATAATTTGGGACTCAATCGGATTAAATACCCATCATAACTCACATTAATTTCATTATCCCGAGAATACTCATTGATTCGATAGGAGACTGCTTCCCGAACCTGGGTTAAATTCATAATTGAGTTGTTGATAGGTATTAGACTCCTCTCTGTTGTTAAAGAAATTCATAATTCATACAGAATTACCAAGCAGACCGATTCTCCATCACCAACCTGAAAAGCCGTCAGACATCGAGACGTTGGTTCGATAATGAAAACCTATTCTGGATACAACAATTATTCGTATAACCAGTATTCATAACGATTATTGATTGACAATACTTCAAGAATACTGAGAATCTTCAACAATCTCAACTTTGTTATCAAATTGATTGACACAGTTTCTTCTAGCTATTCTGAATCCTGAATTCTTAACCTCTTCATTTGGCCGTATTACAACTCGTGCATTGGGGGGAGATTCTTTAGAGATCCATTCTAGATCGGAAGAATATTCCTCAGGCATCTTTGCTAATTCGGCTTGATGTCGTTCTTTCATCTCCTTTGTTATCTTCATGGCCTGACAATATCTAAAATCAGAATTGATGAATAGTTTATTGTTTTGCCTTTTCTAATTTATCTATCAGGGTATCAACATAGTCATTATCCATATTCCCCTCTAGGCTTTCAACAGGACATGCATCTTTAGAGAATTGCAATAGTGTTTTTAGATTCTTTATATCAGCCTCTGTAAAATCTACTTGAACCATTTCATTATTACGGTAGACTGTTGCTTTAAGTATTTGGATTTATTCTTTCTTTCTGCGATACATTGTTACATTCTTGTCGATAATATCCACATTTCTGTACCGTTGGAATTCATTGTTTACATATTCTAAATTCTCTAGATTGTTCTCAGATCTGTTTAACCACCATAACCTAAGATTAACCTGATCATAGTTATCTAATACTGGCATTCATTGAATAATTATGAATGACGCAATTATTCTGAAAACACCATTTATTATACAAAAGTTCAACAATATTGATACTTTCATTTTTACTATATTTCCTGATTTAAAATCATATCTTCAAAAACAGATATCGAAAGGAATTCAAAAGTCAGATTTGGAATCGCAGGTATATTCTGAATTAGAAAAGCATTTCAAGTTGTTTATTGTCCGAATTTATTCAAAGAATCTGGATGAATATGTTGACAAGGAAGCAAGACATGCTAGCAAAGAAACTATGAAAGATGTGCTCCTCTCAACCATTTCAATTACTTTGAACATTAGCGATGTCAATGGTCGCAAACTTAATGAAAATGACTATTTAATTTCGTTTAGAAATGTTATAAAGAATACCAAATTATAATCTACTAACCCGTAATGGATGCTTACTGGTATCTAATAAGGTTAGTGTAACAATAAAACTGGAACATCAACATTGCTAATTATCTTTCTTGCTTCGCTAAATAAAGATTTTATCCAAGAACTCAAATGCGAGGAAGATAGGATTAGTAGATCATACTTTGATTCATTTATTTCCTTTACAATTTCGTCCACTACCCATCCTGTTCTTATTTTATATGTAACCTTATTTTTGAACCCAGTGTTTTCAATCGCCATAATCTTGTCCTCCATGGACTTTATGATTTGACCTTCTACATTAACAGAGTATTTTTGATTTTTTTCTGAATTACTTTCTGGTGAAGAGGAAGAGGGTGAAGTTATTTTTGATTTACCCCTTGTGTCCCGATTTGAAATATCTAAATAGGAATTTTCTACTTTATCCAAGTTTCCCAAAACCTGTAGGATGGTAATTTCAGCTCCCGAAATGTTGGACAAATAGATTGAATATTTTATCGCTTTATCGGATTTCTCAGTGTCATCATAAGTTACCAGTATCTTGCTGACAGAAGGAGTATTAGATTTGAATACCGGCGCAGAATTGTTATCCGATAAACCTTCATTTCGAGAACTTAAATCAAGATCACTAGAATTGGCAATATCTGAATTATTTTTGTTCATCTCATTATTATAAATCATAACCTCGTCTATGTAACATTCTATTTATAGGATACAAGCAATACGTGAATATTATTTGTTGGACTCACTCAGCAATTGATATTCATAAATTAAAGTCTTCCATTATTGGTTAACCATTTATTTACTTCAACATCTCGATTTTACAAAAACAAGATACACTATATATAAACAGCCCTTATTATTCATCATCAGTATCCAAATTAGAAACGATTACATTATATGTTACTTCATTGAATATTAATCGTCGAATTGTAGCTTCGTCATACAGCTACCTTTTTATTTTGTTTGTTTTTGAGCACTTTAGATTTGTTCCAAAAAATTGTAAAATAGAACCTAATGGTTTGGATATTGACTTTGATAAACAAAATGGTTGTATAATATGCTACTTTAATACCAGCATCAAGGATCACATTAGTAACAAATAAGTACAAATCAATGTCCAAAGTTAAAAGACGACTTAATCATTTAGTCCATCCTCATGTGTTGATAAATCTATGGTTATGAACCTTAATAACCTGTTATTGCTTTTAATAACTGACTTAGATGTACCATAAAAGATCTGGATTTAACATGTGGCTTTGTACTTGCTTATTTTCTTCAATCTTCTTGTTTTCAAATTCCTTTTCTTTATCTTATGCTCAACTAGAGGATAATTTAGAAAGTTCACAACCGTCTATTATCGACATTGCACTTTTGAATATGACATTAACAGCTAGTTCCACAGGATTAACTTCTGTAACTGGAACTGTAATAAATAATTCTACTGAAAATGTAGAAAACATTAAAGTTAGTGTTGTATTATTTGATTCAGATAATAGCGAAATAAGAGAAACCAGCAGATTTGTTACAGGACCATTTACAGTTTATGAGCCTGGCTCAACAGAGAGATTTAAC
>WHSX01000129.1:5948-8699 GCA_009379865.1 Candidatus Nitrosocosmicus sp. | reverse complement strand
CTGTAGTACATCCATTGGATGTGCTGTGACAGGTTTATTTTTCATATTCTTGATAACAGAATCAGGAATTCCTCGTGACTCAGTCAATTTTGAATTGAAATCACCAAATTCTACTTTTATAGGTAAATCTCCAAATAGCAAGAGGAATGCTGTTTCCTCATAAGTGGAATGATTGGCCAGGTCAAGTATATCATAACCCCTATAGATTAATTTTCCATTTTCACCATCGATAGAACATATCTTTGTATCCGCTACCTCGATATTCCTTAAACCTATGTTGCGTGTATCCAATGACCTAATTTCTAATATTGATTCTGTATATTAAAATAATTCTATTAATTCAAAGCTAGGTCTATTTCTGATGAGGCTTAACAATAGCGTCTAATCAGAGCATTATAACATGACAAAATTAATATGATATTTATAATAATGACTTCAAATTCGATGAACTTTGAATCAATAAGCCAGGAGATTATGAATTTCATAAAAAAAGAAATAGAATCTAGAAAATCAAACGGAGTAGTTTTGGGAATATCTGGAGGTATAGATTCCACTGTGCTTGCATATTTAGCAACACGCGCGATTGGTCCAGAAAATGTAAAGGGATTAATATTACCAGACGAGACAGTAACCCCATCAAGTGATGTCGAAGAGGCTCTTAGAATATGTTCGAATTTGAAAATTGATTGTGAAAAAATTGTCATAAATAAACCCAAAAATAGTTTCTTAGAAATAATTAAACCCACCGATAATGTACTGTTGACTGGAAACCTGGTCGCTAGAATCAGGATGTGTATACTGTACTATTATTCGGGCCTAATGGGAAGACTGGTATTAGGATCATCAAATAAGACCGAACTAATGCTTGGCTATTTTACAAAATTCGGAGATGGGGCTGCCGATTTACTTCCTTTAGGGGAGTTATATAAGACCCAATTGTTAGGTTTAGCAAAGTATCTTGAAATTCCTGGCTCCATTTTAGACAAAAAAAGCAGTGCAAGATTATGGGCCAACCAATTCACCGAAGACGAACTGGGTCTGCCATTCATTCAACTAGATAAAATACTTCAATTCTACGAGTCATATAATAATACACAACATGACATACACGCAATCTCAAATGAATTTCCAGGATTACCTCTAGAGATTATTCGAGAGGTTCATCAAAGAATGGAAAATAATCATCATAAATTAATATTTCCACCTGTTTGTAAAATTTCAAAGTGAAACCAGGAATGGAGATACATAATTTTTGATAAATCAACCATATCACTTTTAAATAGGTTTATAATTTTTCTTGTATTATGGTCCTTGGGAAAGAAATCCGGCTCAATCGTATTTTGAAAAAGGGAAAAATGTTGTGCATCCCGCTGGATCACGGAATAAGCAGTGGCCCATTAAAGGGCATTCAAAATATATCTGAATTGATATACCAGACGCAGGATTCTGGTTTGACTTGTTTCCTCGTAAATAAAGGAATTATAAAATCTCTACCTGCACCACCTTCCATAGGATTAATTGCCCATATGTCAGCTGCAACCTCACTTGGCCCAGATCCAAACAACAAGATCTTGATGGGCTCAGTGAGAGAGGCGATAAGGTTAGGGGCCGATGCTGTCTCTCTGCATATCAATATAGGCTCTAAAGAGGAGCCAAACATGCTCTACAAGTTAGGCCAAGTGTCTGATGAATGCAATGAATGGAATATTCCATTAATCGCGATGATGTATCCTCGGGGAGACAACATTAAAAACCCACACGATCCGAATATAGTTGCTCACACAGCTCGAATAGGCGCTGAAGCAGGTGCCGATATAGTAAAGACTGTCTATACAGGGGATTTAGATTCCTTTAAAGATGTCATAAAATCATGTCCTGTGCCAATTGTAATTGCGGGTGGACCAAAAGCTAATACAGATCTTGAAATATTACAAATGTGCAGTGATGCAATGAAGGCAGGAGCGATTGGCGTAACCTTTGGCAGAAATATTTTCCAGCATAACAATCCAAATGAAATAATAAAAGCCTTGCATGCTATTATAATAGAGAACAAGCACTATGGCAGAATCAGATCCAAGAAAAGCGGAAGAAAGTAAGAATAAAAAAAAAGCCAAGAAAATAATACTAAAACCACTAATCTATTCAAATTCTGATCTTTCAGGTATTCCTGAATTAAGTGGAAAAAATGAATTTGTTGAGTTCGCTAGTCTTATTACCCGGATAAAAGATAAAATTGATTTGATTTATATCAATCCTTCAGAGGAGCTTGATGGTCTGGAACAAAATTCAACCAAAATTAAAACTATTTTTAATTCCAAGGATGCGGATTATATGATTGTTGAATCAGAGCAACGGCTTGACCAAATCAACTCGAAAAATCTAACTACAGGAACCAAAACAGGAATTTACAAAAAGGTTACCAGCAATCAGGATATAGATGAAATGAAGCGTTTAATAGATAAATTTCATTTGTCATTTGTTATTATAGACTTGGATGATTGGAGGATAATACCTCTTGAAAATGTTATAGCTTCTCTCCAAAATACCGGAACCGAAATATTCGCGGTCGCAAAATCAATAGAGGAAGTTGAAACTCTATTCACCGTATTAGAATTGGGGGTAGACGGAGTACTAATGTCAACAAATAGCGAAGAGGAAGTAGTTAGAGCTAGAAATATCGTCAAGAAATCTTCGTTTCAAATAAAAATTGCAGAAATAAAAGAAGTACAAGAAGTAGGAATGGGAGAAAGA
>WHSX01000129.1:0-5938 GCA_009379865.1 Candidatus Nitrosocosmicus sp. | reverse complement strand
AGATACGGTATCTATGCTGGCTGAGGGGGAGGGAATGCTGGTTGGAAACAAGTCGAATTTTTTGTTCCTAATCCACAACGAATCAATAGGTTCGTCTTTTACATCACCTCGTCCTTTTAGGGTAAACGCTGGTGCAGTACACTGTTACACTCTAACTCCAGATGGAACAACAAAGTATTTGTCTGAGCTTGAATCTGGAAGTCAAGTCTTAATAGTGAACACCAAAGGAGAGGCTCGAATGGTCGGCGTTGGGAGAGCTAAAATAGAATCTCGACCGTTACGATTATTTAGAGCAGCGGTTAATGGTGATGAAATGGGAACCATAATAGTCCAAAATGCTGAAACTATTAGATTTTTGAATGAGAGTGGTCAAATATTACCAGTCACACATGCAAAACCCGGTGATAAGATACTGGTGTATTCTATTCCATCGGTAGGTAGACATTTTGGCATGGAGGTTTCAAACGAATACATTCTCGAGAAATGATAAAACAGGTTTGTAAAATTTGTTAAATGTTTTTATCAATCAGTATAAATTTTTAGAGTAATGTGATTATGGACTTTATCCAAAAACAGAATTTGTGCTAATCAGGTCTGAATCTCTATATGATAAAATTTTACTAGGAAACTGTGAAAAGATATTAAAAAATGTTCCTTCTGGAAGTATCCAATTGACGGTAACTTCTCCTCCATATGGGAATGCCATAGACTATGATTTACACACCTCAAAAAAAAATACACAGTATTATAGAGGGATTCAAAAGGTTAGTTTAGATGAATATTTAGAAAACATGGTTACTATTTTTAACGATCAGGTATATCGCGTCACCAAGGAAGGGGGCTACTGCTGTATTGTGATTGCCAACGAAGTTGTGAATGGGACCTTAATTCCATTGCCCCATTTGTTATTATCCAGATTGGTGACGCCCGGTGGAAACTGGAGTCTTCATGAAGAAATAATTTGGCACAAAGTAACTGGTGGAACTAATAGGTATGGTTCATTTGTCATAAACCCATATCCAAAATACTATAGGGCAAATATTATGCATGAATTCATTTTAGTTTTAAGAAAAGGCGACGTGAAGAGTGGCAGGAACCAACGAAGGGAAATCCTTCCCGCTACTCATGAGGAGTGGACCAAAGAAATAGCAAATTCCGTATGGCATATAGCTCCTGTGCCACCTGGCTACATTGAGCATCCATGCCCTTTTCCAGAAGAAATACCTTATCGTTTACTCAAAATTTATTCTTATAATGGAGACATAGTGTTGGATCCTTTTAATGGAAGTGGCCAAACTACAAAGGTGGCCTACAATCTTGATCGACATTTTCTTGGGATAGATATTAAGCAGGAGTATGTTGACTTGGCGAAAAAAAGAATCATTAACGAGGAGCTTCATATCAGACCTGAAGCCCTTATAGCAAATTGGAAGAAAATAGCTTCACATGTTGTATAAATTAAAAGTCCTAGGGATAATTTCATAATTAAGGCTTTTTCAATCTGGTTCAGATTAAGTATAGTTTATATTTTTTACTTTTTTTTATACTAGAGTCTGCGGTAAATGTCACCTGGCGATATGCTATTCATGGATCATGTAAAAGAACTACGAAATCGATTCTTGAGGATTATGGTTATTACCATAGTAATAATGATGGTCTGTACTGTTTTTGGTATTCACCTGGTGACGTGGAATAACTATTCATTTTATTTCTTTGTCCCGACGGTCTATAATAATATCGCAAGTCAGGTGACGCTATTCTTAAGTAATAGCCTGATCCCGCATGGTGTGGATTTGATCCAAACAGCTCCAGGACAAGCCCTTTACGCTCAAATTTATGTTGCGATTCTAATTTCAGTTTCTTGTACAATCCCTTTGATTGTTAGAGAAGTTTTTGGATTCATTAGCCCGGCCATGTCTTTTAAAAGTAGAGAAAAAGCTTTCTTTATATACCTACTGCCCACAGCGATTCTTTTTGTAAGCGGAATGACTTTCTCTTTTTATTTGGCTATTCCAATCACTCTAACATTCTTGTATGAATACGGACAAACAATTGGTGTCCTTACATTCCTGAACATCTCAGATTTCATTAACTTTGTACTACAGTTTTTCATAGCATTTGGGATCTCATTTCAATTACCCCTTGTTATGTTTATCCTTTCGGCTAGTGGCCTTGTCAGTATACAATTTTGGATAAAGAATCTAAAGTATGCATTGTTGATAATAATCATCTTTGGTGCAATAATAACTCCTGATGGTAGTGGAATAACGATGTGGTTTATCTCAGGACCAATGTTGTTACTATATTTAATTGGGATAGCGATAATAAGATTAAAAGAAAATAACAAATAACAAATTCTTCAAACCGTATCTAAAACGCATGAATACTGAGAAAGACATAAAGATATCATACTAGTTCATTAATCATCTAATCTTGTCTATTAATAGAAAATTGTGTGCATCGATTCCAGTTACGGAGGATTTTGATGGCAGCAAAGATTTGGTATTAACCGTAAGTAAAATAGATGAGGCATTAAACAAGGGAGTAGATATAATTGAGTGCCGATTCGATTACCTTAGTAATTTCGACAACCTGGATCAATATCTAGATATTTTGTCAAGATATCAGGACAAATGCATTTATACAATCAGACCTGAGAATGAAGGCGGAAAATTTTCTAATGGTCCTGAAAAAAGAGCTGAAATTATAAGCAAATTTATTAATAGAAAACCACTCTTTGTAGATATCGAATACAAATTAATTTCCAGTAACGACTTTATCGCCGATCTGGTTGAAAATGAAATTACCCGAATTCTTGTAAGTTGGCATGATTTTTCGCAGACTCCTGAATTTGATCGGCTTTTAGAACAAGTGAAAAACATGCAGATCTACAGCCCATTCGTAAAAATAGTCACCACCGCTAGATCGATAGACGATTCAATCAAGATATTAAGTATATACAAATCAATTGATACGCATATTAACTTGATCGCTTTTGCAATGGGTGAAATGGGTACATTAAGCAGAGTTTTGTGCACAGTGGTAGGGGAAGCCCCATTTACTTATGCGTCCATGGGCGTTGCCCTGGCCCCCGGTCAATTGTCAGTAGACCAAATGAAATCAATTTATGATTTGTTTAAAAGCAAATTAGTTTGATAAAGAATTACAATAGATTAGAAATTTTCTCTTAACAATTTCCAATTTTACCATTTTACAGGCGTTTAGCTTATCCCATTCACTCATACATATAACGTTCCAAAATCTAGTATAGTTTTCATAAATGGTTTCACTACACTTTGAATTACCCTAACAGATTAGAATTAGGAGAAATTAATAGTCGAGTTCTTCAAAACTGCAATAGATAGTAAATATCATTCTAAACTTGCCTCATAGAATTTTGGTGGAGACGGAGACTAATAGTGCATCAGAATTACTTTTTCCCCTGCATATAGGACAAAAATAAAATTCCTGGCCATCGTCATCTGCTACCGCTATTTCATAACCTAAAATAGTTAATTACAATTTCTAGTTAAATTAATCACTCCATTCAATGGTCTTGAGAAGAGAGGATGAAAGATGTAAATTTGAAAAACAACTAGAGAAAAAGTTCTCCTAGAATCAAATGAGTGAAAGGATGAATAGAAATATGGTGCCTTAGAATAAATATGCTTTAAAAACTATTCTGATTAGGGTCATGAGCAATATTAGTGTGGATACGTCTAATCAACGAGTAGCCGCAGATAAATCTTCAAAGACTTTTTGTATCATAGGAGATCCAGTAGAGCATTCATTATCCCCATTAATGCATAATGCTGCGTTTAAGTATCTGAATCTAAATTATTCATACATTGCTTTTAAAGTAAAAGTAAACGAATTGAAAGAATCTGTGGAATCCCTACGTAATATTAATGCGGCAGGGTTCAACGTTACTATTCCACACAAGGTAGAAATCACTAGATATGTCGATAGGTTAAGTGATGAGGCTTCATTGGCTGGTGCAGTAAATACAGTTAGTAACGAAAACGGAATTTTTGTAGGGTATAACACAGATATTTATGGACTAATGGCCCCAATTGAAGAAAGATTATCAGATTTTGATGGTATAGAAATTTTAATTCTTGGGGCAGGCGGTGCAAGCAGAGCTGCTGTGGTAGGGTTGTCCAAAAAAAAAGGCATAAAATCAGTATTTGTCGTGAATAGGGATGAGGAGAAACTGTCAAAAGTCATTGAATTGGGAAGTACCTTGGGATTAAATTGTATTCCCATGGAGTATTCAGATCATAAAAAATTATCTCAAATCTCCTCACAATGTAAATTGATTATTAACACTACTTCCGTAGGTCTTAAAAACGAAAAAAGTCTTTTAAGTTCAGAATCCATACACAATGAATCAATAGTTTTTGATATAATTTACAAACCCATTACGACTGATTTATTAGAGTGTGCAAAAAGCGCCCACGCAAGGGTAATATTTGGATACGAGATGTTACTAAACCAGGGTTATAAATCATTTGAAATATGGACGGGAATGAAGGCACCAAGGGAAGTCATGAGGAAGGCATTACTTGGTATATTTGGTGAACCAACCTAAAATGAAAAATTCTTCTGCTTCTGTTACTATGTTTGGTGCAGTGTCTATCGTAAATGCCATTGCAACAGGTAAGGGATGTACTTTTGGTATTTCGCAAAAAGTCAAGGTAAAAATATCACTTGAGCAAGGGCATCATGGAATATCCAGAAACTTTGTAAATGATAAACTGGCAAATAAGATAATCAGGAGCATACTGCCAGCTAGCATATTAAAAAATAATTTTATATCTATCAATTTGGTTTCTGAAATACCTGCGGGTTGGGGCTTGAAGAGCTCTAGCGCGGTCTCAAATGCCATTTCACTTGCATGTTACAAATTATTGAATGATCAGATTTATGACAGAGCCGTACTAAACACCGCAGTCAATTCATCTTTATGGGCTAAGGTGAGCATGACTGGGGCATTTGACGATGCTTGTGCATGCTACTATGGTGGGGTAATATTGACTGATAATCATTATAAGAAAATAATAAAGAGAGACATGGTAAATAACGATCTTGCTGTTGTTATATATCTACCTGCAGGCGTTGCTAGGGGTGAAGTTCCTAAGTTAAAAATTCATAAAGACTTGTTCAACCATGCCTTTAGGCTGGCCCTGAAAGGAGACTATTGGAAAGCGATGAATCTCAACGGTGTCCTAATAAACTCTGTACTATACAATAATTATGCACCTATGATTAATGCCTTAGAAAACCATTGTTTAGGTATTAGTCATTCTGGAAATGGGCCAGCTATTGCTGCGATATTGTATAAGGACAATGTTGAAAATCTCATGAATTCGATGGAAAAATTTGATGGTAAAATAATCTTAGCAAAAGTCAACAACACCAAATCGACTGTTGAATAATTACATTCGAGGAGCATGTTTTAGAACTGATCTTTTTAACATTTGATATCATATCTAAATCGAGATTCGAGATCTAAGTCATGTTGAATGGTCCCTTTGAAAAATTGAAAGTACAATCGATTCAAAATACTATCCATACAAAATGATTTTAAAACTAAATCAAAGGATAACTAAATTATTTGAACCTAATGGAGTTGAAACTCCAATTAGATAACAGACAGGCAGCCAGACAGAGTGGTTGTTATTTGGCACATCTTTCTTTAAATCAAATTAGGGGTTTATTCAAACCATTGATTTCTAAAAATGCTGGTATTCGAGGATAGGATTATTCGATCAGATTAAGATTCTAATCCCGAGTTACCTGTATGCAATATGCATCATTACATCCCAATCCTAAACAAATGGAAGAAAAGCCTACCTGGTCTATTATTTGGTTTGGTTCAGGTCTTAATACATTCCTCATAACATAAGGGTTGTATGAGCTTGGCTAGTGACAATAG
>WHSX01000128.1 GCA_009379865.1 Candidatus Nitrosocosmicus sp. | reverse complement strand
ATTCTACTAAAAGGAGATATATAGCTTAATTGAGGAGCAGTTATTCGACATAACAGATCCATACATAAACATTGTTGATAGAAATGGATCAAAGGAGCCCGGATATAGTTTAAAGGCTTTTAGAGCGACGGTGGAAATTGCCTACAGTTTAAGGGACATTTTTGACGAATTGAATTTTAAATCATACGTAAAGACCTCAGGAAAAACTGGCTTACATATTTTTTTACCAATAATAAACTTGTATACGTTCAAACAAGTAAGAGATTTTGCCAAGATCATATCACAAATCTTGAATAAACGCAATCCAGGCAAAATTACCACCGAGTGGAAAACAACGGTTAGAAAAGGAAAAGTATTTTTTGATTACAACCAAAACGCTATTGGTAAAACACTTACGTCGATTTTTTCAGCAAGACCGATAGAAAATGCCCCTATCTCTGTTCCTTTACAATGGGAAGAATTAGCAGATATTGTCCCAACCGACTTTACGATAATGACAGTACCTGGCATCTATAAGAGAAAAATAAATCCGTGGAAAGACATTTTATCATGCAAACAAAATCCTGAAGAAATTCTTAAGGGTATATCAGATTTCAAGGTATGAAAAATACACAGAAAACAGAGACAAAAACTTGCACATTTAGGAAAAGAAACGTCACATTATAGACTCTCTTCTTGTACCCTTTTCATAAGGTCTTAAAACATCTTAATTAATTGGTACTAGACTTGAGGCCGGCTTCTTTGAACACTCGCTTTCAACGCCTCTATAAGGTCATTGCTTGTATTCACCGAGTCTTTCTTTTCCTCAGTTTTATATGTAATCCCATTAGATTTTCCAGTTATCAGCTTTTCTAATTCTTTTGTGTATTCATCTGAGTATTGCGTTACATCAAATTGCGAATTAGTCAAATTTCCTATCAACATCTTCCCAAGCTCTAATTCTTTCTCGTCTATAGGTACGGGAGATGTATAAGATTCAGATCCAGGCATACCCTCTATTTCATCTATAGGTGTTATTTCTTCTTGATACATTAGCTGATGCATTATCAAACCTCTTTGGTAAGGACGGAGAGCAACTAAATGCTCTCTATCCTTAAGAACTACTTTTCCTACAGCGATTTTATTTGTTTCTTTTAATGAATTAACAAATAGTCTAAAGGCTTTATTAGAAGCTGACACTATGTTTTCTTTTTGTTTGCCCTTTCTTTTTTTTACTGTTCCATCGGTAGATGGAGATACATAATAACTCTTTTCGATAAGGATAGTATCAAAATCCTTTAAATCTATAAATTCTTTTATGTCTATTGTCTTGGTAGTAATTGCTTTAATATTATCCAAGTCTTCTTTCTCTATTACAATGTATTCATCTTTGGCTATCTTGAACCCTTTCTTTATCTCCTCGTAAGGAACTTCCCTCTCCTCTATTGGACACCACTTTTTGTATTGAATCTTATGTCCCTTTTCATCTAACTGATTAAATGAATAGTCTTTATTGCTCTCTGACACGGTAAATAACTTTATGGGAATATTCACTAACCCGAATGAAATACTACCATTCCATACGCTCCTGGTTCCCAAAGCTAATCTGAAACAACATGATTATCAATCTATTTATGACAATACATTAATTATGATTTTACATTGAATTAGAATTTTTTTATATAAGAATGTAAATTGATTTGTAACTGAATATTGGATTCACTATTCTCTCGATGATATAAAACTGCTTAACTTTGATCATTCTATCGAGGCTTATAATTTTACTTCTTCTTCTTTAGCAATCGGATATGTTCAGGATTTCCATGAAACTTGTACAAGATATCAGTATTTTGTTACAACAATTGTACTTATGATGTACAATTCCAAAAATTTGCCGATGCCGCTAATACACTTGAACACGATTAAATTACCAAGGATAATTCAACTTGAACCCGTGAATGCAAGATGCGAGTCCAAATCTCATTTCCTACATGTTATTATTGATTGCATGAAGCGATGATTAGTTTAGACGGTGTTTCTACTCAATTTGTTGGAGATTGAGAATCATGTGTTTGTCGTTTATCCAAACAAAGGGGTAAAGATTGATCAGTGTTTTTTGTTTCTAAAATTTTGATTAGATAATGATGAATCCATTCTTATAATAATAGAAGAATAGTATGTCTTTGGAAGCAAGAAAAAATTTATCTGATTGGGAGTTTGAAAGTTTGATAAAGAAACAACTTAATTTATGATATTAAAGCTTGGTTACAAAATCGGTCAAGGATTGATAATTGAAAATGTATTATTGGTTATTGGTTATATCAATGAGCGGAACTATCTAACCGGCACCTTCGTATTCAGTAGTCTAAATGACATTATAAAAACTATGAATATGACTACAGCAGAAACAAGAAAAGTAGTTGGACCAATTAGATTATATAATAATCCTCCAACTATCAATCCTATAATGCTGGCCAGACTTCCCATGCTGCTTCCGACGCCCTGAATTACTCCTTGGTTAACAGTTCCTGCACGCCTTGAAAGTATAGACATGAAAGATGGCCACATAAGACCATTGCCGAGTGCAAACAAAATTAGGGCCACGTAAACTAATACGGTGCTATTAAACATGAACAGTGTAAAATTTATTCCTAAAATTAAGCTCCCTATTACAACTAGTTTTTCCTCAGAGAATTTTTGTAGAGCTTTTCGAAGCACTGGACCTTGTACTAGAATCATTACGCCGCTTAACACTGAATAAAAAATGCCCATTTCTGTTATTGTCCACTTTAAACCTGATACTGCATGAATTGGAAAGGAGGTGTAATAGATGTTAAATCCAAGAAAGATAAAAAAATACAATACTAACAAAAAAGATATGTCCTTTAACCTAAATACATCTAAGAACGCTAAGTTTTTGGGATTTGGACTCTTGTAGCATTCCTTTGGTTCACAAGAAAAGACTTTTCTAATTGCTTCCTTTTCTGAAATATCGATCAGTGGAGTTGTTGTTGTTAGTGATGTTACTTTTGATTCCTTTAGCATAAAAGCTATTACAACTAATGCGATTAAAGAAATGAAGACCGCCGCCAGCACAGGTAATACCTCTCCATAAATAGTAGCACCTAAAATTCCAGCCAACGCAGGTCCAACAATAAAACCGAGGTTAGATGATATTGCCATCTTACCAAAATTTTTGCTTCTACTTTTATCTGTTGAAACGTCAGAAACATAGGCATTTGCGACAGAAATGTTGCCGCCTGTTATTCCGTCTAATGCTCTTGCTAAAAACAATACTGCTAATGGAAGAGTAATGACAAAAGTTCCAAGAACGACCGAATTGACACTGTATAAATTCCAAACAGGTAAAAACAGTGCAATAAGAAAAACTATCCAACCTACTAATGTTCCGCCATTACTTATTAGTAAAACTTTTTTTCTTCCGATAGTATCAGACCATCTTCCTAATAGTGGAGCTCCAATGAGTTGAAATGCAGGATAAATTGCTGCCAGAATACCGTATACAAGAGAATTGCCCCCAAAATCTATAACTAAAAATACCAAAAAAGGTAAAACTATACTAAAACCCATGGTTCCAATAAAATTCGATAATAGTAACGGAAAAATTGAAACCTGTTTATTTACGTTAGTCATTTTGAGTTATAATGCAATTATTACTAAAGACACACTTAATAACATGTTATATGACATTTTTTATATTAGGCCATTTGTTATTAAGATACTTAAGGTTTTATCGTTAGAGCTTACGATAATCACAAGAAAAATTTAGCTTGATTAGAATATTATATATCTTGTATTCTCTTCATACATGTAACGTTGCATTATCTAGAGCATTGAAGTCCAAGTAGTAATCTATTCAAATGGTGACGGAGACTTTTTCTACAAGATCATATGAGCAGGAAAATGATAAACAAAGGATAAGATTATCTTAAAGTTTGATTAACAAAAAAGACAATGCAATATGTAAAATATAATAAAGTCCTATTAAAACCGGGTAAACGAGATCATAGTACCAAGATGATTTTAGAATTTTTCAAAAAGGTTCAAGCACAAGAAAGTAAAATGAAAGGATTCATAGTAATGGATAGTCTAGAAGACCCTGTCGAATCTATAGTCCTTACTTTTTGGGAAACTAAAGAACAGATGGATAACTTTTATCAGGTAGATAATCACCTTTTATCGAATTTGGTTGAAAAACTCAAACCCATTTTTGAAACATTACCAGAAAGAACAGGTTATCAGGTATCTGATTTTCAAATCTAGCTGCTAAGACAATTTGGAAATATTTTTTTCATGGATGAAATACATATGCTTAGATCATTTAATAAATACAATAGCAAATTAGACATTAGGTAAGAAGATTATTATTTCTGCTTTTACCTGGTTTATCAAATATTTATACTATAATTGGAAAATACTATCATGACATGGGATAAGAGTCCTCAGGGTATTCTTGGAATACACCATATCACCGCTATAGCAGGTAACCCCCAAAAAAACATTGACTTTTACACTGGTTTTTTAGGATTACGACTAGTCAAATTAACAGTTAACTTTGATGATCCACAAACATATCATTTCTATTATGGAGATGATGTGGGAAGACCTGGGACAATCCTGACATTTTTCCCTTGGCAGAGCATGCCAAAAGGTTTTAGGGGGGCAGGCCAAGTAATTACAACCTCTTTTTTAATACCGGAAAATTCTATAGAATATTGGGTTAATAGACTAAAAGGTCAAGGGGTTAGTTATACCGGTCCTATCAAGAGGTTCTATAATGATGATGAGCAAGTAATTACTCTTTATGATCCAGATGGTATGGAAATAGAACTTGTTGCACATAAGGTTGCTGAGGAAAGAAAGGGTCATGTTTGGAGGCGAGGTCCTATTCCCGAAGAATATGCTACTAGAGGATTTTACTCAGCGACCCTTTCCTTAGAAGGATATGAACGAACAGCTGATCTCTTAACTGAAAACATGGGTTTCTCAAAAACTAAGAGTGAGGGAAATAGATACCGATTTGAAATTAAAGACAAAGAAAAAATAATAGATTATTTCTACGGTAACAAGCAAAAAAGAACACTTGATCTTTTGAATTCTCCGTCTACTGTGGACATCGTATGTCTACCCTATACTCAACGAGGTTCTATGGGGGTGGGTACTGTACATCACATTGCATGGCGTACTCCAACTGATGAAAGCCAGTTAGATATGCGAATAAAGATAGTCAATACAGGTCTTAATGCTACACCTATAATTGATAGAACATATTTTCATTCAGTATATTTCAGAGAACCGGGCGGTATTCTATTTGAAATTGCAACTGATCCTCCTGGTTTTATGGTAGACCAAAAAGAGGAGGAGCTGGGACAAAAGCTCTTGCTACCTGAATGGTTAGAGCCTGACCGCAAATATCTTGAGAAAGTACTTCCCAAAATAAGTGCACCATCCCTTGATAAATTTTCTTCATCATCATCTTTTAATCAAACCAATAATACTCAGAAAGTGAAAGATAATGAAACAGATTGATTTTAGATACCGTTTTATTCCTTCCCCATCACAGCAACATGTTGCAGACAATTCTCATAAAGCATATGGACCCAAAGGCAATCAATCAGATACATTGACTTTATTAATGCTTCATGGCACAGGTGGAAATGAGGATGATTTGATACAAGTTGGTCAAATGATATCACCTTCTGCGTCTTTATTGAGCCCTAGAGGAAAAGTGTTGGAAAATGGAATGCCTCGGTTTTTTAAGCGACATGCTGAAGGTGTATTTGATATGGAGGACCTAAAGCTTAGAACCCGAGAATTATCTGATTTTGTTAAAGCAGCATCAAATATTTACAGTTTTGATCTAAATAAAACAATTGCAGTAGGATTTTCTAATGGTGCAAATATAGCCGCAAGTCTTCTTCTTTCTGATCCAGGAACCCTAAAGGGTGCGATCCTGTTTAGGGCAATGGTTCCTTTTATCCCAAATTTTCCACTCGATCTATCTGATAAGAAGGTGCTATTATCTGCAGGAGTGTTTGATCCTATAGTATCAGAAAGCCAGACACAAAGCCTGTTTGATATTCTAGAAAAAAGTAGAGCAAATGTGACTTTGAAATGGCAACAATCAGGTCATAATCTTACAGAGTCAGACATATTAGACGCAAAAGAATGGTTGTCTAAAAATATTCACTGAATATATGGCTCTCTAATTTGCCTATACTTAATTTCGTTGGAACCATCGTAAATTTTGATTCTTAATATATATACCATTATACCCCGGTGCAATAATTTTTTTTGGTTATTAACATAAAATCTGTTTTAGCCCACGTATTATAGCTCCACTACCAGTAGGAACTTAATCCCCAGAGATGAGAACTGTTACTGATAGTCATACTAATAGTCATATACCGATAAATTTTGACAGTCTAAGTATAGGTATTTTACTCTTGATTCTCATTATGAACCTTTATGATCATGATTTTTCAATGAATTGTGATGATGGATACCTCTTAATCTTTCGTGGATCTGATTTCTATAGAGTGTTAGGCCTATCCTAGAGGCATAAGGTTGTCCTCTTGCAAATGAACTAGAAACCAATTCTTCAACAATACATGCCATCAAAAAAGGAGATGGTATGAATGGATCTAATAGGACTGAAATAATAATGGTAATAGAAAGGGAAGAACCAGTTGTTACAAAAAGGTCCTTTTCTGACGAAGAAGTAATAGTAAAGAAGCAGACTTTAGTTGAAACTAAAACAATAACAGAAGAATTGATACATGAACACATAAAATTCAACAATAATGAATTGTCAAAAGTTGATAAAGACGATTTCAAGCAAGAATAGTAGAACCAAATTCGTTAAATGCTCTAAAAACGATAAATCAATTGTACCATGTTACAAAATATAGGTATCCTTTTTCTATTTCCTATATACTAATGAATACCAAATTAGGTGGCTAATAATATTATGTTAAAATAAAACCTCCTCTACCTATTACCATTTACAGTATTGTTTATTCTATCTATTTAAGGTATGTTATATAAAATATCTTATGAGTTCAAATATTAATTGGAATGACGTTATAAAAAAAGAAGATAGAGGATTAAATGATGAAGATTTTGGAGAGGTTCAAGAAGTTTCTAATGGTTATGTTTTTGTACAAAAAGGTATTATTAATAAAGTTAAATTTTTTATACCTCAGGAAAAGGTTGAGAGTTATGACGGCGACATTCTTCGGTTCGGTATTTCTCTGGATGAGGTAAAGAGCACCTATCAGGGTGAGACATACCCCGATTCATCTCCAAATCCTACCGATCTATCTTCCAAGACCACAGAAAGAGAAGAAACGACTATTCCCATAACGGAAGAAAAACTGGATGTAACCAAAAGAGTCGAGGAGAATCATGCCACTATTACTAAAGAGCCTATCACAGAAACAAAAACTGTGCAAATAGAATTAGTTCATGAAAAGGTAACAATTCAAAAAAGACCTATTGTCCGTAGTGACAATAAATCGGATAGTACTTATTTATCTAAACCTGAATCTTCATCGCTAGATTCAAAGACAGAGTTTCGTATTCCCATAAAGAGAGAAGAACCAGTAGTCACAAAGAAATCATTTGTTAGAGAAGAGGTAATAGTAAAGAAAAGGCCCATAACAGAAACAAGAGAAGTGACAAAAGAAGTTACGTCTGAAAAGGTTAATGTAGCTGATAATATTGTGTAAAGAGCAAAGGAATCTTTAACCTCTTTTACTAAACTTTTGCCCTTATTATATAAGTAGATATCAAAAAATGTCAAAAAGAAAATGGCTTTTAGATTTTTTGGTTACAAAAGGAGTCCGAATCATGATAAATAGATTAATGAGACAAGGAAGAAAATGATTAGATTTACTTTAACCTAATGCTCCTAAATCGTTGTTATTAATACCACAATTCTTTTTTTTAAAGTTAAAAACACGCAGTGAGAACAAATTATCATTTTTTGATTCAGATGATAGAGTCAGGATGTAATTGATTAAGTTAATTTCTATAACTAAACAAATGCACATATCTAACAATTACATTCATGACAACATAGGATAATACAGAGGCTATAATAGAAGAAATGACAGCAGATTGGATTGGAGGATAATCTAATTTTAAAAGATATAGTAATAGAGAGAACCTTGATGCATTGTTAATAACATCAAATATTGAACTTGCGAATATCATCCTGATAAAAACTTGTCTTAGAACATGGAGATTTACTTTTTCAGACGTGTTTTTCATATTTCGTTTATTATCTCTATAAAAAAGCACCGAAAAGAGAATTTTATAAGATATGAATCCACATACCACTGTTGTTGTTGAATTCAAAAAAATGCCCGTAGAAAAACTATCCAAGAGATATGCAACTGATAAACTAAATACTAAACCCACCAATCCAGAAATTAATAAATTCTTATTTAATGATAAAATGGAATTGTATTTTAAATGCAATCTCTGTAGATAATGACTTGCAATTCCGCTTGTCTTCACTTGGCAATTTCTAATGTATAACATAATTTATTAAATATAATAACAATAATAGTTTCTTAGATATCTGAGGCTGGGTCATAATTCCTAACAAATATAGCTGGTCTTATAGTGTATCATATTTTGTTTGAAACAGATATCTTCCATAAGACTAGCCAGTTATAGTTCTTCATCCATTCTAATTAGTATTTTGTATCTTGTTGGAATAGTTGATTGGTCATCAAATTGTATCAACCGT
>WHSX01000127.1 GCA_009379865.1 Candidatus Nitrosocosmicus sp. | reverse complement strand
ATGATGTATCTTGGGCAAGAGGTCATCAACAGGCAAGAACTCGACAATATTCAACCCAAATATCAGGTCAAATGTTTGCTTTCTGAAAGGTAAATCCAAAATATCAGATACGATGAACTCCATATTTGTTGCCCCTTGTTCTTTTGTCTTTTTCTTTGCCTCTCGAATAAAAGAAAATGATGAATCTATCCCAAAAACAAATGAAAATTTTTTTGCTAATTCCATTGTGGATAATCCTAAGGCACACCCCAAGTCTAAAGCAAATCCTTCAGGATTGAAAGGAATATTTGATGTCAGTTTTCGATAAACATCAGAAGGTTTTATTTTCCACCGCATAAGGTGGAGAAACTTATCACTTTCAAAATTTTCATTGTGGAGCCATTTGTAACTTTGAAAATATAGACCATCTTCCTAATATCTGTCCTCCATCTGATGATTTTTGTCGATATCCAACGATAAATTTTTTAAGAAAGTTTTCATCTCTACGCTTTTAGAATTTGAAAACCATTTACCAAATGTTGATACCCGTTTTGAGGCATACTTGACGATGTCACTTATTATTATTGCAACCCCATCGATTATGGGAAACTTCTTTCGACACTGGGGACACATAAGGAACCCCTCAAAGCACTCATTCTCATCCAAAGGATCGGTTATATAACTTTCTAACTGCAAGGGGTATTTTTTATCAACATGATTAACACAATAAAAGAATTTAAAATTTAAAAGGGAAATTTTCAATGTTTTTATTTTTTTGCATTCTATTATAGATGTTTGTCTAAGTCTACATAAAATGCCCGAGTGAAATATTCTATTCAGAATGGTTAGATGTACGTATGTAAGAGTACGCGTTATTAGCAGGAGCAGGAAACCGCAATAATACGAAATCTACAAGTTATGTTTAGAATCTAATTATTACTTTGAGAAAATAAAAATCATGAAATAAAATAAGTTTTATTTGGTGACCTTTGAATTAATGATCAATCTTAATTTGGCATTAATTTCATCGGTCTATCAAATCATAGCGTCTTTTTATTTCAATATGTAGGGTAGTGCGATGGAGAGGACAACAACTGCTACCATTCCGTATGTTAGTATTTTTGATGCATGCTTAATAATTCCCTTTTTATTCTGAGTTTTCTTATCTATTAGTGTATTATACAGCTGACCTCCATCCAGCGGGCCAATTGGCAAGGCATTGAAAATTGCCACATTGAAATTAATGAACCAAAGCCAGAAGAATAGGCTAGCGGGTATAGTGTAATACGAGCCAAAAATGGGTGATGTATATGTGTCGGCCATAAAGTCAGAATAGGGTACCATACCTTGTACAAAAGTAGGTGGAGCAAGCAAACCTAATGGTGATGTATAAATCATTGAATTGTATCGATCTAGTACCTCTTTTGGATCAGCCACTGGTGTGATGGAAACCCCTAGGATTCCCTTTCCAGGCTCTCTTTGAGGAGGGAGCGTTGCTTGCTTGGTTAAATTCACTCCATTTTCATCTGTAACTCCGATCGTAACTACTTTCCCCAAATTGGCGTTTAAGTTGTCATTTAGTTCCACCGGATTTCGAATCTGGTTGTTCTGAATTTGTTGTATTGTAGTCCCCTTGTCAAGGCCAATAGATTCAGCAAGAGAACCTGGATTAACATTTGTTACCACTACACCGTAAGATGCTGGGTCCATTGGCTTAGTTACTACCAAAGTGGAAGTTATTAAAAGTATTACAAATAGAGAAATAGCAGCTAATACTATATTTGTCATAGGACCTGCAGTCAGGATGGAACTTTTCTGTTTAGTTGAGATCCTATTAAGTTCGTCTCTTTCAATATTAACAAATGCCCCAATCGGTATTCCTAAAAACAATACCAATCCAGTGGATTCAACCTTAACACCGTACACCCTAGCAATTATTCCATGTCCGGCTTCATGAACTATGATAGTAACCACCAAAGCTACCCAGCCTTCCCATATTGGCAAATAAGGGTTGAGTCCAGGTATTAATAAATTGGCCTGAGGACCAACTCCACGAGCACCCTCCCTTATTGTTTCACTAGAAAATAGGGCAGCAACGGAGCCTATTATTAGGAATAAAGCCATAATTGTAATCAGGGGCATTAAATAAGTATTGAATCTTGCATAAAACCTCGCAGCACTCGTCTGTGAAACCTTATCAAAGAATTTTAATCCGTAAGGTGTATGAATTAATATAAGTGGTAAATGAAGATCAAACTTTATTTTTGATTGCTGTTCCAATTAGTTAATGTGGACATTATTATTATTTAAATGCATCATAACATACTTTTTGAAGTTTTTCATAAAATCAAAGACAGAAGGATCATTGAACTAAAGATGTTTGCTCACCTACGTATGATGTTATAGATTTTTGCTCACTATTCACATGAGCTTGTGCTGATCAAATTTATTACGTAAATGCCCACAATAAAACATTCTTAATTCAAACGCAGTAAATTAAAGAATTCTTCTGGGTGGTTATATTTAGGCAGCTTTCATGTTATCCTTTTACCCGCACAATTTTTATCCTTTCCAATACTTTCCAATACTCAACTTCACCACCTTGGTTAATTTTGTCTCTAATTTCATCTTCAACAGCAGAGGTTTCAAAAACTTCGAATGTTTCAAGGTCCATAATTTGCAATACTTGGCCAGCCATTGATATGATTTGTCCACTCCTTTTGTCAATAAGTGGAACTTCAACATTCGCCGAAACTGGAGAAACTAGACTATGCCTTGAACCGTCGAAAACCCCCATTGCTGCGACTCTGGCCTTAGCAGAACCGTGTTTACCTGGCTTACTATGATCATAAGAAACAATTCTACACGGTTCTCCATCGATAATAATATAAGAACCAACCTTTAAACTACCAAGGTCCATAGGCTTACTCAATAATAATCAAAAAAATTGATATGAAATGCATATTTAACAGTTATGATCAATTGCTTGCTCAGCATTAGACTTACTTATCATATTCTGATTTGAAAGCCATATCATCATGTTTTTCATGAAGTGAGGATGGACATGGTAATGTCTCAAGGAATATTACATATTTCAACTCGCATGTCGTACTCCTTCCGAAGAGGCGTACGAAATCAAACCAAATCTTCATTCTTGGATGATTGCCTCCTCATAAATCTGTGAAGTACCGACCTTGGTAGCAAGTGACATTAATTTAGAGCTTACACCTACTCAAAAGGAGGGTATTAATCGTTTTGAAAATGGTGATGACTATCGCAGGAAGTGATTCATCGGCTGGCGCCGGTATACAGGCAGACTTAAAGACTTTTTCGGCTATGGGTGTATACGGTACAACAATAATAACTACACTAACTGCTCAGAATACTAGAACAATTTCTGATATTCTCGTAGTTCCGTCAAAATTTTTTAGAAATCAATTAGTTACGACTTTAGAAGATATAAAACCAGATGTCATAAAAATAGGCGTTCTTTACAGTAAATCAATAATATCCATTGTCAAGAATATTTTAAAGAACTTTAAGAACCCGATTGTAGTTGATCCAGTCCTTCATTCTGGCACTGGAATAAAATTGCTGGACGATGATTCATTTGAGCAGTTTAAAAGGGAAATTATTCCATTATCTTATGTAATCACACCTAATCTTAAGGAGGCAGAATTCCTTTCAAAATTTAGGATATCAAACTGGCATGATATGACTAGAGCTGCATCAGAGATTTTCAAGTTAGGAGCTTCAAATATAATTATTAAAGGTGGTCATGATCCGACCCAAGAAACAAATGTAATGGACGTGTTATTTAGAGACAAAAACATTGAACCACAGAAAATCGTACATGAGCGGTTGAAGATTAGCGAAACTCACGGAACCGGATGCAACTTTTCTGCTGCTATCGCTTCCTTCCTAGCAAAGGGGTATAATATTAGTGAATCATTCCGACTAGCAAATTCGTACGTGTACGAGACATTAAAAAACTCGAATAAAATTGGTAATGGGGTACTCGTTTCTAATCCCCTATATCTCATGTATGACAATTCTGAAAAATTCAAGGTTTTAGTGGAACTGCAAAATTCCGTATCAATTTTGGAAAGAATGACAAATTTTTTTAAACTTATTCCAGAGACCAAAACGAACTTTGTGTATTCGGTAGAGAAACCCCAAAATTTTGATGATATTGCTGGAGTTTTGGGCAGAATAACTAATTTGGGAATCAATATCAGAACTCCAAATGTCATACAATTCGGAACCTCTCTTCATGTATCAAACGCGCTTTTGGCAGCCACCAAATTCAATTCATTACTTAGGTCTGCCATTAATATTCGGAACAATCCAGGTATCATTAAGATTTGCGAAAATAATTTTAGATGCTCTAGTTATTCTAGGAGTAAGGAAACCGGAGAGATTAAGAACATAGAGGGGTCTTCGATAAAATGGGGGATTGGCGAAGCTTTTAAACAAGAACCTCATGCGGAATTAGTTTATCACGAGGGCGATTTTGGGAAGGAGCCCATGGTTATTGTGTTTGGCCGAAATCCAAAAGAGGTTTTAGAAAAAATAAGAATTATTCTTCAAGACTATGTTAATAACTAATATTTTAAATAATGATTCATTATTCATATTTTTTGTGAAAGCAGTAATATTAGCGGGTGGTCTCGGAACAAGGCTGCAGCCCTATACATTCTTTATTCCTAAACCAATGTTGCCGCTAGGCAATAAACCCCTGCTTGAGTATCTGGTTGAATGGCTCATCAAATCTAAAAAGATAAATGAGATAATTATTTGTGTGAGTTATTTGCATAGATCTATAGAAGATTACTTTGAAGACGGCACTCGGTTCGGGATAAAAATAAGTTATTCCAGATCAGACAGGCCGTTAGCCACAGCTGGACAATTGAAAACCGCTGCTACTCTTTTAAAAGAACCATTTGTTTGTTTATACGGTGATTCAGTCTATGATTTCCCACTTGACAAAATGATTGAAAATCATTTCGAAGATAAGGCCTTTATTTCTATGGCTCTTTCAAGGTATAAAATCAATCTCAAATATGGATTCATTGAGCTTAGTGATGATGAAAAAATGCTTGTATCTGAATGGAAGGAGAAACCAGAAATTTCTGGATTGATAAACATAGGATGTTATGTTTTTGAACCGGAATTCTTAGATTTGATTCCAATATCTACCTCCTTTGGAATGGACGAGGCGGTAAGAGAATCAATGAGGTCAAAAAAGAAAGTAAAGTCGTTCATAGTAGAAGAGGGGAGTTTTATGGATATTGGAGATAAGAAATCGTATTTAGAGGCGTATAAATTGTATGTTAAGAAATTAGGGAAAATATAATCTCTATGACATGCTTTGCGCCACCGGAAGGGTATTTGCATTAGCGGTCCGGTTCAGTTTTTGGATGTGATGATACTGTCCAGTTGCCGTTAATTGATAAATATATATATGTTAGGCCGGAATGTAGTTTTTTTGAAGTATAAGTCCTGACACCTTCAGTGGGTGGGATAATAGTACAACCAAATAGCTATTGGCACTTAAGAATTAGGTTAATTCGAATGGTCAATATCAATTAGTTGTGAGATCTTGGAGAAAGTCAATTCATTCATTTTGAGATTATTCATAATTGGGATTACGCCCAGTATAGGTAATTTTGTATAATCTTGGATAAAAATGGGAATTTCTGCCTCAACCTGGCTTGGATGATTGGGCATTTTATTAACTACTATTCCTTTTATAGGAATATCACTTGATTGGCAAATTTTTACACTAAGTAATAAGTGATTAAATGTTCCTAATTTTGGCGTCGCGATAATTATAACCTCAAGCTTTGTCAACTTGATAAAATCTAGTAATGTATGCTTGCTGTTTAATGGCACCATTATTCCACCTATCCCCTCAATTAAGAGGTAGTCATATTTTTTCCGCAATAATTTGAATTTCTCAATCGCATACTCTAATGATGGAGGCGGTAAGTTTAGCAGGGAGCTAGCCATATGCGGTGAACAAGGTAGAGGGTAAAAATATGGATTCAAATTCTCTTGTTTTTCCTCTAAATTGATTGCCCTAGCCAAGATTGCTAGGTCTTTGGACCTAAACTTGTTTGAATGCTCCGAAATTCCTGTAGCAAATGGTTTCATCACACAAATTTTGCTAATATCCTTGGAGAATTTCCATGCTAGCGAGGCAGTTATCAATGTTTTTCCAATTCCAGTATCAGTCCCAGTTACAAAGATACCATCGAACAAGTTACTCGATCATCTAATCAAGTCGGATTAAATAGTTTGCTAAGTATGGACAGTACTTCCATTTTAGATACTATTTCTTATCATCTCATACCTCATACTATATGTTAAATTACTTACGTGCTATACCCTCGCTTATAATTCGAATAAAACTCATTAACTGAGCATGAAATTGGAAATTTAATTGCCAAGAAATTGGATCATGCTTAAATGACAAAATCAATGCTCTGACAATCCTATGTGCCTGCTTCGTCGTAGTTGACCTAAAACCAAAATTCTAAAGTCAATCCATAATATCTGCCTTGTACTCTCGAAGAATTTTGGCAATAATTAATACATTTCCAAAGAACCTGTTTAATATAAAGTATAAATCTATATTGAAAGATGGGCATCTCAGTTATTAGATAATTGACAGGTAATAGGATTGGGCTTTTTACTGAAATTGAAAAAGAGATCTTTTATAAGATAATTCTCTCCCGTCGGGACGTAAGGAGGAACTTCATTAGAAAGAAAATTAGTAATAAGGTTTTATTAAGGATTTTGACAGCCGCTCATCATGCACCATCAGTAGGTTATTCACAGCCATGGAATTTTATTTTAATAAGGGACAGAAACAGTCGTCTAAAGATCAAAGAATCATTCTCCAAAGAGAGATTAAAATCAATCGAATTACTTGCAATGGATAAAGAAAGGAAAAGGAAGTATTTAGATCTAAAATTAGAAGGGATTTTAGAATCGAATCTAAATATTTGTGTAACTTATGATCACAAGCGATTTGGACCCTATATAATAGGGAGGATGACTATAAAGGAAGCTGGGATTTATAGTGTTTGCTGTGCTATCCAAAATTTATGGCTTGCCGCGAGAGCTGAAAATATAGGTGTTGGCTGGGTCAGCATCATAAACAATAAAGACCTAAAAAGAATTTTAAAACTCCCTTCTCCTGTTAAACCTATAGCATATCTTTGCCTTGGATACATAACAAAGTTCGAAGTAGAACCGGATTTACAATCTCAAAACTGGTTAAGTAGACTCGACCTAGAAAAAGTCATAAATTATGAACAATGGGATGGCGGTAATAGTCTTAAGGATTGGGAAGGTTTCAACCAACGTTTGACCCGCAAAAATGCTTAATCATAATGTATTTGCACGTTTGTTAGCCAGATAGGAGTCTTGAGCATCAACAAAAAAAATCAAATAAATTAATAGTTGGATTCAAGAATTATCTTCTATAAACTAGAGATAGTATCAATCTATTTCGAGAATTCTTTCGAGGTCTTTTTGATTTTTGCAAATCAAGTGGTATTCATGCTATGGTTAATTTAAATATTGCTAAAATACTGCATTATTGATAAATATTGTATGATCTTTAATAGATTTTACACGATTAAGCATTGAAAATCCAAAAAAAAGTGCCGGAGGCGGGATTTGAGCCCGCGACCTTTCGATTATGAGTCGAACGCTCTGACCAGGCTGAGCTACCCCGGCAAGCCCAGCACTGATATGTATAAGCAAATCAAATAAAATGTACGTATAATATATTCTAACCCATCCAGATTGTCTGTTTAATAACCAGAAGAGCCTGCATAATATTTATTGGCTTATGAATTAGATCCATTCACAAATATCTAAATAATAAAGAAATAGCGAGATTAAATAGAGGGTCCAAAATATCAACATTTTGAATATAGTTCAAAATAAGATAAAAAAGGGATAAATCACGCTAAATATTTGATAATATATTTTTTCTATGTAAGTCCAAATAACACTCTATCACCTTCTGAATCTCTTTCAGTAGGACTGAATAGGATTGGAACAAGATATAATTAATATTGTATCTAATATGTGAAATAAATTAGGCTGATTATACTCCTCTATCTTTGATTTTCTTTGTGCCTCAGATCATTTCTTAAACATGAATGATTTTGCGATTGACCCGAAAAAGTTAAATGATTTCAGAGGAGACAGTATTACAAAATACGATTGTTTTTCACGTACTTCATTTCTGCTCCTGCCAAATCCAAATTTTCAAACCGGGCCACCTTAAGCACTATATACATTCATTTCTTAATAATGTCTATACAAATGTTACCTTCTTCTTTAAATAGCGCTGAAAGACTTAGATAACGCATTAATGTCATTTGAGCCAGTCGACGATCCTGAAAAGAGTAGTTCTACAGAGCATTATTCTAGAGTTGGATCAGTTATGGACTGGGCTATTGTATTGGGAGCCTCCTCTTCAATTTTCTTTGGTTTTTTCCTGGATATCACGGTAAATCCTCCATCTTACTTCCAGTTATTTGACAACCTGGTTCTCTTAGCAGCACTTTATGCGGTAACAACAGCTACTGCTATGTTCATAATGCCTGTTGTTCATCATATGATGCACTATCGTAAGTTTGATGTGGAAAAATATCTTTTAACAACAAAGAAATATACTCTGATAGGTATCATCTGCGTAATGCTTGCCATGTACTTAGGTCTAGGGTTATCATTGAATTCCAAATTGCCGACTGAGATTGGGTA
>WHSX01000126.1 GCA_009379865.1 Candidatus Nitrosocosmicus sp. | reverse complement strand
GTTGGTGGTGGTGGTGGTGGGTAGACATCATCAAACTGGTACTCAAAGACCCAAAGGACCAGTAAAGGATTTGAATAGATATGGTTTTCTGGATAACCTATTGTATGTTAACAAAAAGAAATGACATTTTACATACGATGTACGGAAATAAAGCTGTTTTGGCTAATTATGCAAGATCTTATATACTATGAATTGATTCCTCTTTGACTCGGTCAATATAACACTCAAGATGAAGATACTAATGAAACTCTAGAATAGTATTATAATCAACCCGAGAGGACCAGAAAAAGGCGATAGTGGTTAAGAAACTACTATTTTATAAACCTCAAAAACGGTTCAGGTTTCAATTTCCATTAATGTCTTCGTACATAAGGTTGTGTAATATTCTGCAAATAACAGTTATTGATAGCAGTAATAACTTTTTTAAAAGAAAAAGCACAGATGCAATGAGAACCAAGGTATCAAAAGGTGCTGGTCTACAGAAATTTACGACAGATGGTAAAGACTCAAATAAACTTCTCAGCCTCAAAGTTCTTTTTCTGAATATATCATTTCTAGTACCTTTCTTGAGCCTACGAAGTATTTTATCCCTTTGAGGGCCGCCAGATTTGTGAATGGTTCTTATTTTCTTTTCTTTATCTCCTTGCGAAGACAGATTCAACTGCACCAAAAACATCATTTTTATTAACATATTGTAACATGTTATTATATGTTATACTATATAAAAATATCTAAATCTATTGTTTCACATGTTAATAGAAATTATTAAACAGAAGCACATGCTATTGTGAATTATGCCCGTTAAGAGAGGAGGAAGAAGTGTCGTTACGGTAGAGATCTTTGTAGAGAATTATCAGAAGATGAAAGAGAGAGCGATCCAAAAGCGCCTAAATATTAAGGAATATGTAAATGATTTTTTGCAGGTCTACTTAGAGAAAGAGGAATTCCTGTCAAGGGTTGCTCCGTCTTTATCGGTTGATTCCTATGAAGGAAATAGAATAACCCTAAAAGACGTCAAGAAAAAGATACTTGTTGATGTGTTCTATGTTAATGGAGATTTGCAATGTGAAACAGATCAATCGAATAACTGCATTCACACAAAATTTATCTGGATGATTCCTGAAATCTCTAAAATCAAATCAAATGGTCAAAAAATTAACGAATAAGATTCATCCTCATAATTGGGCAAGATCCTTAATAATGTTATGTTCCAATAGTTTAGAAAACAACAACAATTTTTTTCAAAACAAGATTTTTTGATAAATTTATTTTTGCTTGGAGCAACTCCAAGCGTGAGGATCCGACGGCTCAACTGAACACTTTTTAGTCTCTTCAAAAATCGTGTTTATGATGCAAAGGGTTTATTTGACACCATATGGCGTGGGTTTAGGTCACGCCAGCAGACTTTTGATATTAGCTGAAAATATGAAAAGACCCGGCATCGAATTTCGCTTCTCATCCTCTGGTGAGGCTCGTAATTATATCGCGAGCCAGGGATTTGAGTGTGAAAAAGTTCCTCCAGTAGAATTCATGTGGGGAAGGGATGGCGAATTTTCAGTTATGAGTAATATTAATAAAATACCCCAGTGGCTAGTCAATTTACCTATTCAAGTAAATAAGGAAATAAAATACATGAGAAAATTCAATCCCCATATTATCATATCTGATTCCAGATTATCCCCCCTTTTTGCCGCAAGAATATTAAACTTACCAAAAATCTTGATAATTAACCAGATTAAACTTCTACTAACTCCCAGACTGCAAGAGTTTAAGGCTGGTAGATTTTTTGAAACGTGTAATGGTGAGCTAATGGGAGGGGTTTGGAATATGTCAGACAGGATTCTAATACCCGACTTGCCTCCACCCTACACCATTTCAGAGGGTACCATAAATTCTGTAAAATCTATTAGGTCGAAATTAGATTATGTTGGATTCGTAACGCCGAGGGCAAAAATTACTAAAAATAGCCTTTCTAAAGCAAAGGAAGTTCTACAAATTGACAGTACAAAACCGCTTATTTTTGTCCACATAAGTGGACCTATGGGTACCAGGATACCCATAATAATGAAGCTCATCGAAATTTTTAAGAAACAGCCATCTCTTCAGTTTGTATTTTCCGAGGGAAAGTCAAACGGAGAGGTAGGCCCCAGAAAAATTTCTAGTAATATGTGGTATTTTGAGTGGTGTCCCTACAAAGACGAAATATTTTTTCTTTCAGATGTCATTATTATGCGTGGAGGACACACCGCCATCTCACAAGCCATTCAATATGGAAAGCCAATCATATCCATTCCTATTGTAAGTCACGGAGAGCAATTGGCAAATTCGTCCAAGATCGAGAGACTTGGGATAGGCAAGGCTATTGATTCTGAAACAATGAATCAAACCGTACTTATCGATGCATTAAACGAACTAATTTGCGATAACTCTTACGAAGACAGGATATTAAATTTGATGAAGATAAGTAACAAACTAGATGGAATCCAGAACATCAAGGACATCGTTCTTTCGTATGTTTAATGAAAATTTCTTAAAATTCAGGTGGCTAATTGAGTTTGCATACTTGCCCTCAACCTTGGCAAAATCCTTTGGTTCACTGTCAACCAAATAATTTCTGATAAGAGTGTTTTGATGTATAGAATAGTTTATACCGATTAATTTTGTCAGTTTCTTTTCAAATGCACGTGGGGTATAACTAAAAAGAAGGGGTGTAAGAAGTATTTTTTTTGATTCATGAAACAGTTTAATGTTTTTCTCGATAAACCAGTTGGGCTGAATAAAAGGTACAAATGGAAAGCTTACTAACACGGAATCAAGATTAGAATGCAGTAGAATCTTGATTATAACTTGCTCATAAATTAAGCATTGAACTTGACTCCTCCATTCCTTGGAGATATCATCTTCTTTAGATGCTCTATTGGCATGTCGGACCGACGGCCACTGTATATCTTTCATAGATATTAAATGAAATGTAACAGAATCGATTGGGTAATTCCTAATTATTTCATCAAATTTTCTAATTATTTTTATCAGTTGAGGTTGATTTCGAAAGAAAAAGATTGGTAACGGCATATAACCTGAATCTAAAACCTGTACTAGTGACAGCAGAGAACATTCATCATAAATAGGACATAAAACAATATCCTGTAAGAAATTAAAAGGAGTGCAATCAGAACCTTTAAGCACGAGTAAGCTTATGAATGCGATATCGTTCCCAATGAGTATGTATAATATTTTATCGGCCTGAGCTTCATCCTGTACAGGAGCGAGGCCGATTGCTTTGCTAGATAATTCAGTTTGAATAAAAAACTCAAGGTCATGTTTAAAATATGTAAAGTCATCATCTTTGGACTCGGTCAATTTTGAAGTTTCGATCCTGATTAGGTATTTTTCACCATTCGTTAATAACTTGTTTGCAATTGATAAAACGCTTTTGGATAAAGTATCGTATTCAAGCTTCATGACAGCGCCTATGAAAATATATAAAATTCCTGATATTTTCCTTAATAACTCGGTTGCTTGAACTAGCTGTGAATTATCATTTAAGAATATTATTAAGTAGAATCCTTCCGTTTTGATAGACTTTGGTTTATACTTATTTGATTTTAACAAGGCGATGGCTGATTTTTTCAAAAATTTCATGAATGAAATGGACTTAATTGTAGGCTCCATCACGATAGCGTGTTTGTTATCTGCGGATAAAGGAAAATCTATGTTGCTCATATTGATGTCATTTAAACTTGGTCCATCACAATAACGTTCTTTTGTCAGAGAAACAATTATGAATTTATGAAATCGAGAATATTTTTCCTATCGGGAGCATTGGGGACACGTTGAAGATATTCCTTGAATGAATCTTTTGCAGAAGCGTCATTACCAAGGTTTAAGAAAGTAATACCCAGGTTCTTGTAAATTGGCCCGTACCGTGAAGGACTGATATCTACAGCGTCTAGATAATGCTGTTTAGCTCGTAAATAATTTTTCCTTTTAAGGTAATAGTTTCCTAGTCCCCTATGTGCCAAGTAAAATTTTGGGTTTATTTCCATAATCTTTTCATAAAGCTCTACACATTTTTCATCATCCTGCTCGTTAAGAATTCCTGCGATCATTAACAACAATTGAGGGTTGTCTTTTCCTTCTTCGTAACCGGTTAGTGTACTTGTAAGCAATTCTAAAGCTTCTTTAGATTTACCTTGGATTTTTAGTCTTTCAGCTTCTAGAGTAATTCGATTAGTTTTTTCAAACATGAAAGAACTGTTTTTGAGTATATCTTTGGCATCTTCTGGGTATATTATGATGGTCAGAAAATCCTCCTGCGCCCATTCGCTAAAAAATTTTTCCTCTGGGATTGCTCCAAAGGTATCAGGTTCAGGAACATAGGTTATTAGTCTTTTTTCCTCAGGATCATAACCGGTTACAATAGTAGCAAATTGAATTGTTTCATTTATACCAGGTAAGATAACGATTAGAGGGACCCCCTGACCAAGTCGTTTCTTCAGATCATCTAAAGAGCCTCGATATATTTTGGATAATAAATTGAATTTTTTCTCAACAATTTCAAATCCTTCTATAAAAATCGTACCCGTGTGATTCTTGTAAAGTGTAGTTCTCTGCGATATTTCGTCATCAGGCGTAATTTCGCCCCAGAATTTTGTTAATACATTTATTACAAGCGGAAAAACTGCATTATCTTCATTTTTACTTACGAGGGGAAGGGTTATCTGTATGTTATTATCTTTTTCATTTTTATACACATCTTAACCATACTAAATAGTAAATAAAAATCATAATGCTTACCCATAGCATTATTTGGAAATTGCATCGGCCATTCTAACGGATTTTGAGAAAGTTCTCCATCAAGTCCCTCCCAGCTTTGCCACTCTTTTCGGGATGAAACTGCGTTCCAAATAGGGGTTTATTATTGAGACAGAATAATTCATTATTGCAGTGAGAAGAAGTTCCCAACAACCTAAAATCATCGGAGAGGGTTGATATGCAGAAATTGTGGCTCTCATACATCCTAACTGATTTATAACCTGCAAGTATTGGTGTCGGTTCTATTAGATCAATTTCGATTGAATCTTTAATTTTTTGAATTTTTTTTAAGGTACAACCCAGAGTCAGTCCTAGAATCTGACCTCCATAACAAATTCCCAATAATGGTTTGTCCAACACCAAACACCCCTTTACAATGCGAGAATTAATCTTGTTAATAAGTGGGGAGTTTTGTTGACGGCCTGACAAGATTACATTATCAAATCTCTCAAGAAGCTCTAAATGGGTGTCATAAGCATGAATTTGATTACAATCATAGCATTCGAAATTATTCTCAAGTTCATTCAACAGGTTTACAATGTTGCCGATGAAGGGTGAAAAGTTATTTATTAAAAGTGTTTTCAAGTGTGTTTTAATTTATTATATGAGTTGAAATTATTTTTAGTTTGCTATTACCCTTGAGAAAATTCTCAAAATAATGACAAATTATGATAAGATGTATTTGAAAAAATATTAAACTGATTGTCCTTCCTTTTGATAATACAAGGGATTTGTTTGAGAGCAAGAAAACCTATTATATTAGTTGACGATTCACTCCAGTCACAAAAGATAGTAGAGCTATTCATGAATAATGAAATAGAATTCGTAAAATATCACATACAGAAATTTGAGGAAAGTTGCTGTGGTGAGTTACCAACTACAAAAACCCCCTCAGTTATAGCAGCCGAAGGGATCTTTAAGGAAGAGTCACTAATTATGAATTATATCGAATACATGAAGCAAAAAAAAGACAAAGGAGAATTGGAAGTTAGGAATAATAAAAGCATACAGACAAATCATGTGGATGAAACTGATAGTGCATATTGGTAAGCGATGCACAAAAATTTCAAGTTAGGTTAAAGTAAATAGCTGTTTAGATAGAAACGAGTGCGCTTCATCTATTTTGATTCGCTCTTGGTTCATAGAATCACGAAACCTGACCGTGACGGTGTCATCCGTAAGGGTTTGATGATCGATTGTAAAGGCAAAAGGAGTACCGATTTCTTCAAGACGACGGTAACGACGCCCGATTGAGCCGGATTCGTCATAGAAAACATCAAAATCCCTCTTAATATTGGATAAGAGTTTAGAAGCTTTATCCTTAAACTCTTGTTTTTTTATTAATGGAAGTATACCCGCGTGAATGGGTGAAAGATATGGTCTTAATTTCAGGACAACCCGATCGTCATTTTGCCTATCGATGAAGTATGAATGCTCTAGTATGGAGTAAATGCACCGATCCACTCCTAATGAGAGTTCGAATACATGTGGTAATACCTCAGTATCGTCATCCATTACTTCAAGATTAGTTTTACTTGTGGCCGAATGAGACTTTAGATCATAATCGGAACGATAGTTACAGGCAACTAATTCTAACCATCCTATTGATGTATCTACCTCGAAATCAAATGCAACAGTAGAGTAAAATGCTTTCTCTTGATCTGACAAACGTCTGAGTCGGGTCCTTTTCTTGTCTATTCCAGTCTTATCAAAGAACTCAACAAGTAATGCTAGATAATAAGCAACTAACTTATTTGGCAGTATCTTTTGCTCTAATGCTTCTTCAACAGATAGTTCCACTATACTAGTATCATAAAATCTCAAAAGAGTATTCTTTATTTCATCATACTTATTCAAATCATTTAATTTCGCAGGATTACAAAATATCTCAATCTCAGCCTGATAAAATTCCCTCAGTCGTAAAAGTCCCTGTCTTGGTGATATTTCATTCCTAAAACTCTTGCCTACTTGTGCTATACCTAACGGTAACTTTCCTCTGCTAACTTTAAATAATCTAGAGAAATCAACAAAAATGGACTGGCATGTCTCAGGTCTTAAGTAAGCTTCATCTCGATTTGGTCCAATTTCTACCTTAAACATCATATTAAATCGTTCAGATTTAGAAATTTCTCCTTTACAAAGTGGACATTTAATATTATTCTGTAGAATTAAATCATCAACGTTTTCATTTTCCATTCGTTCTGGTACATCTATTTTAGTCACCTCTTGTATCAGCTTGTCTGCCCTGAATGAGCTTGAACATTTTTTACATTTAACTATAGGATCGGTAAAATTCGTCAAGTGACCTGAAGCCATAAATACATTTTTGCTCATTATTTGTGATCCATCTATCTCAAGCATGTTGTCTCTTCGAACTAATTCCCTTCTCCACAATTCTAAGAATTTATTTTTCATTCTTACACCATTGGGTCCGTACTCCCAAAATCCAGCATTTGCATCAGAATATAATTCGCTGCTTGGAAAATAAAATCCTCGCTCTAGCGCTAACTGTATTATTTCATCATAGGTACTCATCGATAATTAATCATATATGAAAATTCAGATCCTTAAATCTATTTGTTGGTAAAAAATATGTTTTAGGCAATTTTTTCATGAAAAAAGTTATATAAAATAGGCTAGATTGTAATAAAAATTATTCAATAACGAGATTTTAATGATATTGAGCAAACTAAAACACAATATGAATTCAATACAAACTGAAAGGATAACAATGAATATGAATAATACTCTTATTAAATATAAGTTATGGTTTCATTCTAATTTTGGGATTGTCTAAAAAAAATGGCTCTTGCAGCTTCCAACAAATGCAGTCTTAATCAAGATCAGATTATTAAAATACCAGTAAAACTCTTTATCTCGATAAATAGGCTTAATTGAATTTTCATGCCTAATCGCGATCGGTTTTGTCCTCAAAAGTAACCTCCTCATTTGTCACATCTGAAGTAATTATTTTGGTTTCCTTCACTGGCTTTTTTCTTATGACTACCTCTTCGCGAACATATGGATTCTTGATTATTACCGGGACTTCTCTTTTTAGAGGAATAGAAATTTGAGTTCGAGAAGACACGGGTCTTTCAATATCCGATCCCCCTAGCCCTTGGTTCTGACCAGGAAGAGATTGAGTTTGAGGAGACACGGGTCTTTCAATATCAGATCCCCCTAGCCCTTGGTTCTGACCAGGAGATTTTTCTATTCCCGTTTCTTCATTGTTAATTGGTATACGTTCAATGGTAACCTTTTCATACGTCAAATCTATCTCAACGGTCTTTGTTTCTTTAATAGGTTCTTTTATAATATCGACCTTATCCTCGACAACTTTTTTTGAGACCTGCAGATTCTCCCCTATTACAGGAATTCGAGTTTCCATTTCTTTTGACATATCCGATGACTTAAATTTAGAATAGTCTTTGAATGCAGGGTCGACTGTTTCCTCATACCCTACTAACTCGCTTTCGTTTACTTTAACTCGGAGTATATCTCCATCAAAACTTTCAGCGGTTGAATTTGGTATTACGAACCTTTTCTTGTTAAATAGCCCCTTCTGTATCACAATGAAATTATCGCCAATTTCCACCACTTCCCCCAAATCCAAACCGTCGGTGCCAATTACTTCTTTTTTAATAACATTTTTCCAATCTATATTATCCTTATTGTTACTAACACGCACAAATTATACTTATAACAAGATATATAAAATAATATGGATTGAGATTTTAACCATCCCCAATATAATAATTTCTGACTTAAAATATCTCTTCCTTGAAATTACCAGGAAATTTTAAAGTAAGTTTTTCTCGACTAACCTCAACATCGATTTTCCGTTTTTCGTTGACTTGATATTTCTTGATAACAATCTCGGCTAGTTTAACCATTTTCTTATCTATAATAATTTCTTCACCCCATAGTTCAAAAGTCTCTTGAGTATTTGGTTGGTCGGC